>JASFFM010000016.1:0-22303 GCA_050124295.1 Desulfobacterales bacterium
CAGGTGCGCGAAGCGACCGTGCGCCTGATGCTGATGGCCAAATCCTCCGGTATCCCCGTCCTGCTGGTGGGTCACGTCACCAAGGATGGCGCCATTGCCGGCCCCCGCCTGCTGGAGCACATGGTGGACACCGTACTGTACTTCGAAGGGGATCGCGACCACATTTTCCGCATCCTGCGGGCCGTAAAAAATCGCTTCGGCTCCACCAATGAAATCGGCGTCTTTGAAATGCGCGATGAAGGCCTGGTAGAGATTGCCAATCCATCGGCCGTTTTTTTATCCGAACGGCCGGCGGGTGCCCCGGGTTCGGCGGTGACCGCCAGCATGGAAGGTACACGGCCCATTCTGCTGGAACTCCAGGCCCTGGTCAGCGGCGCCAACTACGGTACGCCCCGGCGCACCATCCTGGGCCTCGACGGTCATCGCGTGGCCCTTCTGGTGGCCGTGATGGAAAAAAAACTCGGTCTGCACCTGATCGGCCAGGACGTGTTCATGAACGTGGCCGGCGGCGTCAAGGTCGTCGAACCAGCGGTGGATCTGGCCGTGGTGGCCGCGATCGCCTCCAGTTTTATGGACAAGGCTGTGCCCGCGGACATGCTCATCCTGGGTGAAGTCGGCCTGACCGGAGAAGTGCGCGCCATCGGCCAGGTGGAAATCCGCGCTGCGGAGGCGGCCAAAATGGGATTCGAGCGCTGCCTGGTTCCCCACAGCAATATGCGGCGCATGGAAAGCGTGCCCGGCATCAAAACCATCGGCGTGCGATCGGTGGAGGAAGCCCTGGAAAACCTGTTCTAGCACCCTTTGCTTTCGTCGCCAGGCAGGCCACCGAACATTGCCCCGCCTTGACTTCCGATGGATTTTAAGTGTATAGGAGATTGCTATTTATCAAATAAAGACAAATAATTAAGGCTCACAGTGTCGGGAGCCACGAAAAACGAATGCCCCGCAAAAAATCCAAACCCAGCTCCCGCAACCGATGGCAAGACCATTACACCCGCAAGGCGCGGAAAGATAACTTCCCCGCCCGATCGGTCTACAAACTCCAGGAACTGCAGCGACGTTACCGGCTGATTCACCCTGGCAACCGGGTCCTCGATCTGGGTTGCGCTCCGGGATCCTGGCTGAAATATGCGGCCACGATTACCGGCCCGCAGGGTTTGGTGATCGGCCTGGACCTGAAGCCCGTAACAATAGACCTGCCCAGCCACGTCCAGGTCATCGTGGCGGACATCTTCGATTTAAACGCCGCGGCCGTCGAAATGCTGGGGCCAAGATTTCATTGCATCCTCAGCGACATGGCCCCGGCCACGACCGGCCATCGGGGTGTTGACGCCGCACGATCCTTGCATCTTTGCCAAAGCGCCCTGAGGATTGCCCAAGCCTACCTGCTGGGCGGCGGACGGTTGGTGTGCAAAATATTCCAGGGGCCTGATTCACAGATGTTTATCGAGAGCATCCAACAACATTTTAAACGCTACCATATCTACAAACCCCAGAGCAGCCGCAAGGCCAGCCGCGAAATTTTTGTCGTCGGCCTGGGGAAAAAACAGGAGGCATAAATGGCAGGGCACAGTAAGTGGGCCAATATCAAACACCGCAAGGGCGCCGCAGACGCCCGGCGGGGGAAAGTATTCACCAAACTTATCAAGGAAATTACCGTTGCCGCCCGTATGGGCGGCGGCGACATCAACGCCAACCCGCGCCTTCGGGCAGCCATAAACGCCGCCAAAAACGAAAACATGCCCAAGGACAATATGGAGCGGGCCATCGCCAAAGGCACCGGCGAACTGGAAGGGGTCAATTACGAGGAAAACACCTACGAAGGCTACGGGCCGGGCGGCGCCGCGGTTCTCCTCGAGTCCTTAAGCGACAACAAGAACCGGGCGGTATCGGAGATCCGGCATTGCTTCAGTAAATGCGGCGGCAATCTGGGTGCCGGCGGCTGCGTGGCCTGGATGTTCGACAAAAAAGGCTATGTCGTCGTGGAGCGTTCCGCGGTCGATGAGGAGACCCTGATCGAAACGGCCCTGGAGGCGGGGGCCGAAGACGTCCGCGAGGATGGCAGCAATTTCGAGGTCATCACCGCCCCCGAAGACTTCGAAGCGGTCAAGGAAGCCATCGATGCGGCCGAAATCCCCTGTATCGACGCCGAGGTCACCATGCTGCCCCAGAACACCACCAGCCTGGAAGGTAAGCAAGCCGAACAGATGATCCGTCTGATGGACATGCTGGACAATTGTGAAGACGTACAGAAGGTCTACACCAACGCCGATATCCCCGACGACATGGTGGATGACTGAGTTACACCAGGCCATCATCAAAATCGATAAAAAAGCGGGCAGCCTGTCGGGGTTTCCCGCTTTCGGGATGGTCGCAAGGCGTTGGGGAAATCTTAAGGGTTCAAGGTTCCAAGGGTTCCAGGAAACGAGTGAAGGACTTCAAGTGAAAAAACGCTATATCGTCGTGGGTTGGTTGGCCTTGGTCCCGCGCCGAGGATCGACGGGGTGGACGGAAAAAAGTACCCGGACTGTCTGAGCCCGCCATGGGGCGGACGAGTTTCCGTGCGCTCCGGCCACCGCGGCGACCCGCAGGATAAAGCGGGGCACGGGCGTCTTCTTGTGATTCATTTTCTTCCACGTGGAAGAAAATGAATGCTCCCAATACAATCTCACCAATTCGGCAGTTCCACTGATCCGTCTCCCGTAGAACGCATCATAGGACCGCCTTAGGCCGAAATGGCAATCATTCGTTCCACCGCCTGCAGGGCCGGCTTGCGAATATCCTCCGGCACTTTGACCTCGCCCTGCAGGGTTTCCAGGCAGTTCACGATATCCGTCAAACCGATTTTCTTCATGTCGTCGCAGTGCATCCGCGGCGAAACCATGTGAAACGTCTTGTCCGGGCAGGCCTTCTCCAGAGGGTAGCGCATGCCCACTTCGGTACCGACGATGAAGGCGCGGACGTCCGACTGCTGGGCGTAACGGATCATTCCGGAGGTGCTGACCGACACATCCGCCAGAGCCACCACCTCGGGCGGGCATTCCGGGTGCGCCATGAAAACCGCTTCGGGATGGCGGGCTTTGGCCGTTTCGACCTCCGCCACCGTCAACAGGTTGTGAAAGGGGCAGTACCCTTCCCAGGTATGCACTATTTTGCGGCTGCGGGCGGCCGTGTTCAAAGCCAGGTTGCGGTCCGGCACCATAAGCACTTCATCGGCATCCAGACTGTCCAGAACTTCTAGGGCATTGGCGGACGTGCAGCAGACCGTGGAGAGCGCTTTTACTTCCGCAGTGGAGTTCACGTAGGTCACCACCGGCATGGGCGGCAGCTCGGCCAGTTTGGCCTTGAGCGCCGCCGGGGTCACCATATCGGCCATGGGGCAACCCGCGTCCAAGCGGGGCAGAAGCACGGTTTTTTGGGGCGACAAAATGGAGGCCGTCTCGGCCATGAAATGCACACCGCAGAAGACGATCACCTCGGCATCCGTCTGCGCCGCCCGGATGCTAAGCTCCAGCGAATCACCGCATACATCGGCCACCTCCTGAATTTCCGGGGGCTGGTAATTGTGGGCCAGCAGGATCGCACGGCGCTTTTTTAACAGAGAACGAATCTGGTCTTGCATGGCAGTTCTGCTCCTCCTCTAAAATTGCAGCACGTCGACGCCCTCCGGGATATCGAAATGAAACAGGGCGTCCGGAAAGCTCTGTTCAAAAGCGATATCGCGAAAGACGATGCGGGTCGTATCGTCATACTGATTCGTGGTCAACACCTCGATCACATCGTGGGTCGCACGGGCAACCGTCAAAGTGATGAAGGCGATGTCAAAGGTCTCTTCCCGCGGCGTGAGCTTGAGCCGCGCAAGTTCATCACTGCCGTTTGGATCCAGTTCGATCTTAAACTGCCGGCGCAGCAGGCGAACGTCCGACAGGAAGCTGGCTCCCTGGCTGCCGCCCAGCACCTCGGCGGCCCGTCCCACCGTCACCTGGCGCTCCTGGGGCTGATACATCCAGAGGGTCGCCCCATCGGTGACAAACAGGATGGGATCAGGCTCTTCGTATTCCCAGCGCATCTTCCCCGGGTATTTGACCAGCAGGCGGCCGGCGGCCGTGTCCGTGACCTGCATGGCTTTGAGGGTCGATTCGATGTCGAAGCGGGCTGAAAAAGCGGAGCTGGCATACCGCTTTTCCACACCGGACAAGATCTCATCGACCAGGGGATCCATGTCGGGCGGTTCCCCGGTCTGGCCGACAGCGACCACGGTCAGGGCCATCCAAACGCATAACAGCGTGGCCATCCGCAAGGGTCTACGAAGGTATCCAGGTGATGCCATCTCGTCCACTCCTTCCTATCATCCAAAGGCATGCGTGCGTGGTTTATAAAGGGAAAAGGCCGCCGATGTAAACCGTCGCTTGCCAGGCCGAGGTGAACGTCACGCCCCAGCCGGGGAGAGCAAAACCCCGTGATCGGACAGGGGTCAGGAAAGCCGCTTCATCAATTCCTCCGGGCTCATGGATTCCGCCCCATCACCCAGCACGACCTGGCGGGGGGCATCGTCAAACCTTTCCGAACGACCGAAGACCGCCAGCGCGATGGCGTCGATGAGATCCAGGGTTGCCTGGGCCGCCGCGACGTCGAAATGGGGCCTGCGCACGCCGGTCATCATCAGGGTCTCCATATTGTTGCGCGCGGCAAATGCCGCCGACCGCCGCGTCATCATGAGATGCCGAACAAGAAATTTTTTACGCGCCATCAGGGCCTGGTAGATATTGGTGCTGTTTTCGTGCTCGTGCATAAAGACGAGCATGAACGTCAACTGGTCGACAAACCCCGGATCGGCAAAGGACCGCCGTGCGAAGAAATCGCACAGGAAACGGATCTGAACTGGTGTTTGCCGTATCGCGGCGTTGCGCAGTGCGACCCGCAGCCGCATGCGTCCGTCACGACTTTCGCCGGTCGGAGACAGCGGACACGCATCCGCCTTTACCAGCACGGCCTGCAGTGCCTCCGCGGGCTGCCAGGAAAGGTTCAGCCGGGCTACAAAGGCGTCCACCACAAAGGCCGGCATAAGGACTGGAAGCGTGACCTCGGTGCCGGGCATTTTTAAGTGCGTGGATAGAGGCACCCTTTTCAAGCCCTCCGCCAGAGCGGCAATATCCTCTTCCCCCAGGGAATGGCGCTCCAGAATAGGCTCCAAGGCGATCTGCAGTGTCTGCTCGGGGAAAAAAATCAGATCCAGCAGGGAGTCCCCTTCGGCGCTGGATTCGGCTGACAGCAGCGCACGCAGGGTGTCCACCGAATCATCGCCCAAAGTGGCTTCCATGAAATGGCGCACATCGTCCGACAGGCTGATGCCGGCTTCCAAGTGGCGACGCAGGGCAACGTCCAGCAGGGCGCGGGCCGAAGCTGCCGGGGATGGGGTCGGGGCGTTTGGCATTTTAGATATAGGCGGCCATCAGCATCATCATGTCGTGCTTCCGCAGCCCCCCCGGCAGGCTCTGTCGCAGCTGACCGTTATCGAACACGAACATGAAGGGTACGCTCAGGATATTAAACCGCTGGGCCAGCACCGGGTTGGCATCCACGTTCAGTTTGCCGGCCCGCACGCGTCCGCGGGATTCAGAGGCGAAGGCATCGAATTGGGGGGCGATCTGGGTGCAGGATGGGCACCACGGTGCCCAGGCAAAAATGAGAACCGGGATCGGGGAGGCCAGAATTTTATCTTGGAAATTGGCGTCCGTCACCAGCAGGGGCTGCTCGATCAGAACATCCCCCGTACGGATGGTGGCCTGGCATTTACCGCAGCGTGCCGCGCCGCCCAATTTATCGGCTGGAATACGATTGCGGGTTTTGCAGGACGGGCACCGGATCAGATAAGGATTCATATCGTTCGACATGGAAACGCCGTCTCCTTTGCAAGTCATTCTTGCCGCCGTTGGCACACCGTCGGCGGGACATATTGATTGGCGATCGAAATTCATTTCAGGGAATATAATGCAGGTGACTGACAAAGTGAATGCCCAAGGCCAGCAGACAGGCCACCAGGGGTGTAAAGAGCCAGCCCAAAAGGATGTGTCCCAGTGTTTTGGAACTGACCGTACGGACCCCTTTCACCAGGCCGATCCCCAACACCGCGCCGACGACGGCCTGGGAGGTGGACACCGGCACCCCCACCAGGGTGTAGCAATGCACGGTCAGGGCCAGGGAGGCAACCACCGTCAGGGCTGAAAAAGGATCCAGGCGCACGAGCTTTTTGCCGACGGTTTCCATGACCGGACGGCTGTAGGTGACAATCCCTAAAGCGATGCTGACCCCGCCGATCAGGGCGGCCTGGAAAACATCGATCAAGCCGGCGCCCACGAACACCGCCGTCACGTTGGCCACGTTGTTGGCCCCCAAAGCATAGGCGCCGTAACAGCCGGCACCCACCAGTCCGAGCCGCAGGAGAATATCGGTTTCGAACAGGTTCAGGCGGGAGCGGTTGTACAGGTATCCGCCAAGATTGTAAATCAGGATCGCAAACAGGGCCGCCCCCACGGGGGTGCCCACCCAGCAGGCCCCCACCTTCCCCAAACCTTCAAGGTTGAGCTTGCCGGTGATAATGCCGATACCGATGATGGCGCCGACCACGGCCTGGGAGGTCGAAACGGGGAGTTGCAGCACGGTCATCAGGGTGACGGTCAGGGCGGCGGCGGCCGAGGCGATAACCGCATTCTCCAGGCTGAAGTGGGTCAAGCCCTGGAGGGTGGCGATGCCGGCCTGCCCCGAGAGAACGGCCCCGGCCACCACGAAGACGGCCGCCAGGGTGGCGGCGGTACCAAAGCGCAGCATTCGCGACGACACCGCCGTTCCGAATATATTGGCGGCGTCGTTGGCCCCCAGGGACCACCCCAGGAAAATGCCCCCCAGCAGGGCAACCATCACACCCGCCGTTTCATGCTAATGATCATGATGCGTTTGGCCACATCGTCCGCCCGGTTGGAGATATCCTCGATTTTTTCCAACAGGGCCTTGATCTGCAGTTTCAACAAGGGTTCCGCCTGGGAGGCGAAAAGGCGCGACAACAGCCGCCGGGCAATATGATCGCAGTGGCTTTCATGGCTGTCGATCTGGCGGGCCAGTTGGCGGATGTCACTGCTTTGGTCAAAAAGCGCCTGGGTCTGCTCAAAGAGGAAATCGCAGCACTCCAGGCTGATGGCGAGCATCTCCTCCAACTCCGCCAAAAAAGGTTCCGGAATCACCAGTTGCTGGGTCTGGATGTCGTAGAGGATGTGCTCGAAACACTCGGGAATCAAATCCAGGGCGGCCAAAAGGCCCAGGATATCGCCACGCGATTCCGGAATCATGGCCTTGCCGTACATGAGACCGACAATTTCCTCGCGTATGTCGTCAGCCCGAGATTCGTGCTTGTGGGTCTGCTGGATATGGAAATCGAAATCGGCGCACATCACCCCGTTGAGCACACAGGAGCGCATGGCGTCATCGAAGCTGTTGCGGCTATGCTGTAAGGCTTCCAGATACCGAAAGATGAGCGCTTCGACCTTGTGCTGTTTCTTGAATAGAAATTGGAACATCGCCAGCCTCTTGGGGTGCGGCCTCTTCCATGCCGGTCAACCGGGCTGCCACCGTCCGGGACCCCTCCAACAGGGTGGAAAAATGCCGTGCCGTCACGTGATGCGTTGTCGAACGGTGGCGGATACGAATTCGCTGATCAGAACGACACCAAAAACAGCCACCAGCATCAACGATACCTCCCGCCACTGAAATTGATTGATGGAAGAATACAGCAGAATACCGATGCCGCCCGCCCCGACGAACCCCAGCACGGTGGACTCCCGAATGTTGATATCCCAACGGTAAACCGTGGTACCGTAAATCACGGGCAGTACCTGGGGCAGAATCCCGTACCAGAGCACCTGCAGCCGGGAGGCGCCGGTGGACGCGATGGCTTCGACCACACCGGAATCGATCTCCTCGATGGCCTCGGCCACCAGTTTGCCCATGAAGCCGATCGAACGAAAGGCGATGGCCCAGATGCCGGCCATGGGTCCCGGGCCGAAGATGGCCACGAACAGCAGGCCCCAGACCACGGTATTGACCGAACGGGAGGTCACCAGGATAAAACGACCGATCAGCCAGGTCAAATGGTTCGGACTCGTGTTGCGGGCCGACAGGAATGCTATCGGAAAAGCGATGATCACGGTTACCGCCGTACCCAGGGTGGCGATATGGATGGTCTCCAGCAGTGGGTCAAGCAAGGTTTCTAAAAACTGGAAATCAGGTGGCCACATCCGGTAGGCGAGGTCGTAGGCCTGCGCATGGGCGTCCAGAAAATAAAACCAGGGAATGTCCAGTTTACCAACCGACCACACGGCCACCGCGACCGCTCCCAGGTACCATAGGTAGCGGATCAGCGTATCCCGCGGCGAAAACCGGCGCCAGACCTGCGGGTATTTGCGCGCATGCTCCTCCACCGTCATCGCAGATGGCCCCTTACCCAGTTGGAGAAAAACTCACCCGCGAAAACAAGCGAGACGATCGTGATCAGAATGGCCAGGCTGAAATCATAATCATACCGGCTGAAAGTGGCCGCCAGTACCTGACCGATACCCCCGGCACCGACGATGCCGACGACGGTGGAATGGCGGATGTTGGCGTCCAGGCGGTAGATGGACACGCCCAGATAACGCGGCAAGACCTGCGGGGAGACACAGTAGATCAGCATTTTCAGAAAACCGGCCCCGGTGGCCCGGATGGCCTCCAACTGGCCGGGGGGCATGTTCTCGATATCTTCCGCCAGCATTTTGGAAATAAAGCTGGTACTGGCCACCACCAACGTGAGGACACCCGCCAAGGGCCCGAAACCGAAGATTTTCACGAAAAAAATGGCGATGATGATTTCATGGAAGGTGCGCGAGAGGATGATGATGGCGCGCGCCACCAGGTAAACCGGTTTGGGCACGAGGTTGCCGGCGCCGCAGATGCCTAATGGAATCGCCAGGACCATGCCGAAAAAACTGGCCGCAAAGGCCATTTGCACACTTTCCAGCAACCCTTTAGACAGCAGACTCCAGCGGCCGAAATCCGGCGGGAACATGCGGGTCAGCATGTTGGCGGCCCGGGGAATCCCGTTGGCCACCCGGTTCCAGTTGATGTCCAGAGCGCCAAAGGACCAGATGAAGTAAACCAGGGCAATCGCCAAGAGCCCGTAACGCAGGGTCGGATTTTCGATCATGCGGATAGGCCGCCATGGGGGGGGCGCGGCATCCGCAGTATCATGGGCCGCGCTCATCCTGAGGCCACTTTCCGAATCAGACCGTTTTGACCTTCCGAAGCTTTCCCGGACGACGCATTCCCATCGCCATTGCTGTCCTTGCGGATGGTGGTGCTCCAGTCTTCTTCCCCATAGATCTCGGTCAGCACCGCCTCGGTCACATCGTTGGCGGTGCCGTCGAAGACAATCGCGCCTTGTCGCAAGCCGATGATTCGATCGGAAAAGGCCTGCGCCAGGGCGACGTCGTGGATATTGACCAGGGCCGGGGTGCCCCGATCGTGGGCCAGTTCCACCAGCAAGCGCATGATTTCGCGGGCCGTCTTGGGATCCAGGCTGGCGGTGGGTTCGTCCACGAGCAGCAGATCCGGCTTCTGCATCAGGGCCCGGGCGATACCCACCCGCTGCCGCTGCCCGCCCGAGAGGGCATCGGCCCGGGTGTTCTGATATCCGGTCAGACCCACCCGGTCGAGCAGCTCAAAGGCGGCCACGACATCCTCCGGTGGAAATTTGCGGCGGTAGGCTTTCCAGAAACTGACATACCCCAGGCGACCGGAGAGCACATTTTCCATCACCGTCAGGCGCTCTACCAGGTTGTACTCCTGGAAAATCATGCCCATGCGGCGGCGCGCCCGGCGCAGGTCACGCCGGCCCAGGGAAATGATGTCCGTGTCGTGCAGCTTGACCATGCCCCGGGACGGCTCCACCAGCCGGTTGATACAGCGGATCAGGGTCGATTTGCCCGCCCCGGAAGGGCCGATGATGGCCACCACCTGAGGCTCGCGCACCGTAAACCCGATGCCGCTCAGGGCCTTTGTGCCCGTGGGATAGACTTTGTCCAGATTCGAGATGGTCAGCATCGCCTTTTATCCACCGGTGGACGCAGAGGGGTTATTTTTTCTTTTTCTTGACCTTCAATCCTTGCAGTGCCTCCTGGCTGTAGACGACACCATTGACTTCCTGAATGGTCCGGATATCGGCCCAGTGCTCCTGGAAGGTGATGGGGATGAAGCGATCGGCCTGTTTGCCGAATTCCTTCTCCAGCCCGGTGCCTTTCCAGTCGAAGGTCAGGAAAGCCTCTTTGACCTTGGCGGCCAGGGCCGGGTCCAGGTTGTTGACGTAACCATAGGAGGTCGTGGGGAACAGGCTCGATTCCCAGATGACGCGCAGGTCGTCCATGTTGACCACACCCTTCTGGACCATGCGCTCCAGCACGCTGGAGGCCACTGGTGCGGCGTCATAATCCTTGTTGGCCACCCCCATGATGGAATTGTCATGCTTGCCCGAATAGGTCACCTTGTAGTCCTTGTCCGGTTCGATCCCCTGGGCTTTGAACAGGGCCCGGGGGGCCTGGTTGCCCGAGTTGGAAGAGGGGGTGACATGGGCCACATTGCGCCCTTTAAGGTCTTGGATGGCTTTAATGTCCGAATCTTTGTAGGTGATCAACTGCAGCTTGTAGCCGAAGGTGCCGTCATCCCGGCCCATGATGGCGACCGGTACATAGCCGGCCAGGTTGACACCGAAAACCGTGGGGCCGGTGGAAATCCCGGCCACGTGCAGGCGGCCCGAGCGCATGGCTTCCACCTGGGCGGCGTAGGATTCGGCCCCGTACCATTTGACCTTTTTACCGGTTTTTTGGGCCAGGTAGTCCATGAATTCGGTGAAGACGTTTTCGTAGACGGACGGGTCTTCGACCGGCGTGTAGGAGAATATCAGGGTGTCCGGATCGAGCAGTTGCGACTTATCCGTGGGTACATCGGCAACCAGGTCACCATCGGCATCGCAGTAGCGTACATCCAGATTGCCCCGGTTGGGACAGTCCGCGGATAGGGCGGTGCTTGCCAAACCCAAGACCAAAGCGACGCTTAAAAAGGCGACGCCCCATAACGGTAAACGACGCGTAGCTGATGTGAACATGTTTCCCTCCCCCGTTAAGATTAAAAAAAGTTCCCGGGCCCGTGGCCGAACGGCTGGACAGGCCTCAATCAAAGGCTAACTCTCTCAATTTACATGATGAAATTTTGTGGATCTTTTCCTTCTGTCACCCTTGCAATGTTTTGTCAATTCCTTTACCCATGGCAGGAACGCCCGCCCGGGAGGGGTAGCGATCTCACTTTAGGCTGGACGCCAAGCTCTTCCCGGACGGCATTTTGTCTTCTTCCATGATCGGGAGCTGAACCGTGATCGATGCCCTCGACGCCGCCATGGCCCAGGCCATCGAAGCCCTCGACCGGTGGCCGGCGCGCACGGCCCGGCTGTTTCACCACAACGATGCCGACGGTCTGAGCGCCGGCGCCATCCTGTCCCGGGGGCTGACGCGGGCGGGTTATCGCATCGAACGTTGCTGCCTGGAAAAACCCTATCCCCCGGTTCTTGAAACCATCTTTCAGGATCAGGGTGCCCTGCTGATCTTCGCCGATTTCGCCGGCCGCATCGCCCCCCTGCTCTCAGAATACAACCGGGGCCGCAATCTCATTCTGATCCTGGATCACCATCCGGCCCGACCGGTCGCTGACGCGCGGCTTCACCATCTCAATCCGGAGCTTTTCGGCTACCGTGGAGAACGGGATATGGCGGCCGCGACGACCTGTTATCGTTTCGCCAACCATCTATCCACGGTCAATCGCGACCTGGCCTACCTCGCCGTGACCGGCGCCGTGGGGGACGGCTTCTCCAGCGCGGGTCGTTTGGCCAACTGGAATCGCTGGGCCGCTGATGAAGCCGTCCAACAGGGGCAGTTGACCATCCGCCCCCGGGAGAGGGGCGAAGACTATCTTTTGCAGGGGCCGCTCCATAACGGCCGGGTGAGCGATCTGGCGGCCGACCTCGATATGCTCGGCGGCGCGGGTTTTTTCCAGGGGGGGCCGGAAACCGGCATCCGGGTTTGTCTGGAAGGTTTCGATGAGGACGCCCGTCGACGGCGAAAAGATTTGGCCGCTCGGTTAGCGATGGTCTATGCGGCCGAGATCGACCGTCTGCGCTCGGGCGAAATGCAATTGACCGGCCGGGTCCAGTGGTTTCAGGTGCACGAACGCTTCGAGGGCCTGGGGGTCAAGATGATCGGCGATTTCTGCCGACACATCCGCGACCGCGAATTTATCATGCCCGGCCATTACATCGCCGGATTTCAACCCGTACCAGAGCTGATACCGGGCTTGGGCCGCATAGCCTTCAAGGCCGTTAAGGTATCCATGCGCGTGCCGGCCCTGCTGGAGGGGCACATTCTGGCAGGAACCATGCCCGGCCTCGACCAACTCCTGCCGAAAGCCACCCGGGCCGTGGGCGGTTTTGCCGATGCCTGCCACCGTCTGGCGGCGGCCACCACGGTTCCGCCCGGTCAGGAGGCTGCGCTGGTCGCAACCATCGACGCGCTCATCGCGGACTGGCCGGCCCGCCGAAAGGGCTAGCGATTGAGCAGCACCGAGGCCAGCTCCGCGAAACCGGCGCCCCCCTTCTGCCGCGTCACCCAGGCAGGGCGGTGGGTCATTTGCGTGCAGAAGGGCCTGATATTGGCCACCCCCACGTCATGCTGGAAATAGGCGAACATGGGCTCGTCATTGGGCGAGTCGCCGACAAAAAGAACCCGGTCGCAAACGGTGTCCAGATCGCAATCGAACTGCTCGCGGAAAAAGATTCGGGTCATGGCCAGTTTGTCATAATCGCCGAACCACCCGTTGACATGAATGGAGCTGATCTTGGCCCGGGCTCCGGCCGCCTCAAAGCATTGCACGATCTTGGCCACCTCGGCCATGGGCAGGGCCGGCACATCCTCGCAGTAGTCGATGGCCAGATCCGCCTCGCGATAGGCCTGATCGGCCGATATCCGGCAGCCGGGAACGCGCTCCAGGATGGTCTCCTTGATCTGATCCAGGCGGCCGCGGTCTGCGCGGCGCTCGGCATCTGTTTTCCAGTACCGGCGCAGCATACAGCGCTGTTGGGCATCGTAGCGGAAATAAAAGGCCCCGTTTTCGCCCACCAATCCGGCGACCGGCCACATGCGGGCCATGTGGTCGCACCAGCCAGCCGGTCGCCCTGTAATGGGAATCACTTCCAGACCGGCCGTCAACAGACGCTCCATGGCGGTATAGGCGATGGCCGGCAGGCGACCATCTGTTGTCAGGGTATCGTCGATATCGGATAATACGAAACGAATCGCCGATCGCCGGGCCTTCGGAAGTTCTTCTATGGGCTGCATGGCGGGTCCTCGATGGGCCGGTGGGGACGGATCACATATCGTCCCGGTCTTAGGCGGGTGTTATCCGAAAGTCAAGCTGCAATGGCCTTGGATTCGTTTCATCCCCGGACGGGACGCCTATTTGGCAAGATCCATGGCGAACCGCGGCCGCAGACCCCTCGACCACGCCGCCCCGGTTGACCGTCGACGGTGCTCTCTGGTATGCATCGGGGCTCAGAAAGCGCACGACCTGGACGGCTTGACCACGCTCAGAAAGTTGACCCCATGATCATCACCGAAATCCTGGCCCGCAACGCCCGCATGTACGGCGCGGAAATCGCCTTGATCGAGCGCGCCCCCGCCGCAAACAAGCGCACCGCGATAACCTGGTCCACCTTTAACGACCAATCCAATCAGGTGGCCCAGGCCTTGCTCGCGCGCGGCATCCAGAGGGGGGAACGGGTGGTGCACCTGATGATGAACTGTATCGAGTGGCTGCCCATCTATTTCGGCATTCTGCGCACGGGTGCCTGGGCCGTGCCGCTCAATTTTCGCTTTGTGGCCCAAACGATCCTGCGCTGCGCGCAGACCGCGGAAGCCCGGGCGGTGATTTTTGGGGCAGAATTCATCGACCGCATCAACGACATCAAGGACGAACTGGACCGGACGGTTCGGCTCTACATCTTTGTCGGCCCACGGGAGAAGACCCCGGATTTTGCCGAACATTACGAAGCCTTCCTCGCTTCCGCCCCCGCCGATCCACCCGCTGCGGCACTGACGCTGGAAGACGAAGCGGCCCTTTATTTCACCTCCGGCACCACCGGCACACCCAAAGCGACCCTGCTGACCCATCGCAACCTGGAATTTGCCTGCTACATCGAAAACCGCCACCACCACCAGACCCATGACGACAACTTCCTCTGCATCCCCCCCCTTTACCACACCGGCGCCAAGATGCACTGGTTCGGCAATTTTATTGTGGGCGCCCGGGCGGTCATCCTGAAAGGGATCGAGCCGCGTTGGATTTTGGAGGCGGTTTCGGAAGAAGGCGTGACCATTGTCTGGCTGCTGGTTCCCTGGGCCCTGGATGTTTTGTTTGCCATCGAAAGTGGCGAGTTGAAACTGAGCGATTACCAGCTCGACCAGTGGCGTCTGATGCATATCGGTGCCCAGCCCGTTCCCCCCAGCCTGGTTCGCGAATGGCAGAAATGCTTTCCCCACCACCAGTACGACACCAACTACGGCCTGACCGAATCCACCGGCCCCGGTTGCGTGCACCTGGGCTTGGAAAACAATCACAAGGTGGGCGCCATCGGCCGCCCCGGTTTCGACTGGGAATACCAGATCGTCGACGAGCACATGGCGCCCGTCGTCCAGGGAACCCCGGGTGAACTCATGGTCAAGGGCCCCGGCGTCATGCGCGGATATTACCAGAACCCGGACGCCACCCGGGAAACCCTCAAAGACGGCTGGCTGATGACCGGCGATATCGCGCGCGAGGACGAAGACGGCTTTATCTGGCTGGTGGATCGCAAAAAGGATGTGATCATCACCGGCGGCGAAAACATCTACCCGGTTGAGATCGAAGACTTTTTGCAGGGCCATCCCAAGATTCAGGACGTGGCCGTCATCGGCTTGCCCAGCCTGCGGCTGGGGGAAATCGCCACAGCCATCGTCCAAACCAAACCCGGTCAGAAATTGACGGCCCAAGAGATCGATACCTTCTGCCAGGCCCTGCCCCGCTATAAACGCCCACGCCGGGTAATTTTCGGAGAGGTTCCCCGCAACCCCACCGGCAAGATCGAAAAGCCCAAGCTACGCAAGCAATATGCCGGCATGGAAGAAAGCTTTAAGATTTAGTCCTTAGGATGCCTTTCTTGAGCGCCCACGAGAGCGCCCCAGCCCGGGCATTTCCGGAAAAGGGTTCGGCCCATTTGCTTGGATGCCTTTACTCCCTGTCTTGACGAATGGTTGCCGCCAATGGTTCCACTAACCCTTGGTGGGCGGCGCCTTGCCGAACGCAGCGCATACCCTTTTCACCCGGCGGGCAAGCCCCCGGCATCCTTTTGCGGCCTTCTCCGGCGCTTGCCGTCGCAGGCCGACCGCGGCGTGCCGAAACGCCTTGTACGGGAGGCCGCAAACATTTGACATATCCGGGTTAGGCGACGGTATGGGGATCGATTTTGTTCAGGATATGGCCGTCCGCAGCGGTATGAAACAGCAGGAACCCGTGGCGGGCGGCATCCCGGGCCAGCTCACGAAACCGAACGGCCTGGACTTCATAACGACGGCCCTTTTCACGCTTGAGCCTGTGCAGGCCATCCTGGGCGGCTTCTTTTTCCGCGAAAAAGGGAATAAACGTGATATCCAAGTCGGTATGCTGCTGGCCGACAAATTGTTCCGCGCCGCCCTCGGTCCGAACCACAACCCAGACCATCGGGTTTTCCGCTAGCGATAGATCCATCGATAACTCCTCGTTTGCTGGGCTTGGTTTCCGTTTTGCGGCCTGCGCATCAAAGATGGCTACCGCAATATTTGCAGAATCGGGCATCCTTGTCATGGCCGTCAACACCGCACCCCGGGCAGGCTTGGGTGGATACGCCCCGCCGCACGGCTTGGGAGAGCTCCACCGTGACGATCCCCGTGGGTACGGCAATGATCCCATAGCCGATAATCATGATGATGGCGGCCAGGGCCTGTCCCAGACCGGTCTGAGGGGAGATATCCCCGTAGCCCACCGTCGTCATGGTGACGATGGCCCAGTATATGCTTCGCGGGATGCTCGTAAACCCGTGAGCCGCCCCTTCAACAACGTACATCACCGCACCGAAGATGACGACCAGGGTCATGACGGTGAACAGGAACACGATGATCTTGCGCAAGGATGCCCTCAGGGCGTTGAGCAACAGACGGGCTTCACCGAGAAACTGCACCAGTTTGAAAACCCGAAAAATCCGTAACAGCCGCAATGCCCGGATGACAATGAAATATTGCCCGCCCGGCAAAAAAATACTGAGGTAGGTGGGCAGGATGGCCAGCAGATCCACCACCCCGAAAAAGCTGCGGGCATAAAGGAGAGGGCGCTGGACGCAATAAAGACGCAGCAGGTACTCCACGGTGAAAAGAATCGTGAACACCCATTCGCCCACGTACAGCCACCGCCCATATACCGCCCGTACCGGATCCACGCTGTCGAGCATGACCAGCATGACACTGACGATAATGCTGGCGATCAGGATGACGTCAAACCATTTTCCGGAGGCCGTATCGGCTTCAAAGATAATTTCGTGCAAATGGTGGCGCAGGCGATTCACGTTACGGCGTCCTTAGGGCATGCTGGAAGGGTTCCCGGCCGAACCGTCCGGGTCCTGCTCGTTGCGCTTGTGATCAAAACGGCCATATTGCAGGAAATGAAGGGTTTGGGCAATGACCTCGTCATCATCCATGATAAAAGTATGGCCGGCCGGAACCACTACGAAGTCAGTCATTTCGGCCAACCGGGCATGATCAACGGCGACCTTCCCATCATCCGGGCCCGGAATCAGATAAGAAAAGAACGGATTCCAACTCTCGCTGCCGGTAATGACACCGATGGCGGCATCCACCGGCGCCAATTGCCGTGGAACGCTGTCGGATTCGGTACCCAGTTGCTGTCCCGCGGGTCCCGTCAACCAGTCATAGAAGCGATAGGATTTAAGATGATCGGCAATTTGGCTGCCTTGATTGGGAGGGCTCAACATGACGATCCGGCTGCCCTCCGGCAGGGCCTGGGTCTGGAGATATTGGCGAATCAAGATGCCCCCCAGGGAATGGGAAACCATGTGCAGCACCCGGCAGCCGGCGGCCTGGCAGCGCTGCACGGCCGGTGCCAGATAATCGCGGGTCAGGATCTCGATCGGGGCTTGGGTTGATGGATAGGCCTGGTTGGTCACCCGATAGCCCCGGGTCTCCAGCGCATGGGCCAGAGAGGTCATGGACATGGGCGTGCGGCCGAGGCCGTGCAGAAGAATCACACAGGATGCCTCGCCCGCAGGACCCTTGTTCGGTGTGCCACCATCCACGGGACCGTTACGGCAACTGCTGCAGGTCAATATCGAAATCAGGATCAGCAAGACAGGGCGCAGCATGGTCATTTCCTGTCATTTGGGTGCCGAAACCGTGTTGCCGGCCAATCCATGGAAGCGAAAGAGCAGAATGGTTAGAAACAACATCAGCACCACCGACAAAATGGTGTTCATCGTTGTTGGAAACAGTTGGGGCATTGCCAGGGTCGCTGAGAGCCATTCGATGACCAGTTGCAGCGCAAGATAAATACCGAACAAAACCGCCGTGCAGGCAATGATCGGCAGTGTGTGGACCCGCGTCATCTCAAAACTGTTTTTTAGCGCCTCTTTGGGGGGATCCCCGTCGATGACCACGCGGAACTCCACCAACGCCAAGCGTGCATAGGCAATTAAACCCGGCACGATAAACGCCATGAGGCCCACCAGGGTCAGCGCCAGGCTCACCAGATTGACCAGCAACAGCTTGTCCCATAGACGAACCCCAGTGATAAAACCCTCCCGCACCGTCCACGGTTGGCCGGCCTCGATGCGCGCCAGCTGGTAAATCAAAGCGCCGGAATAGATCGGTTGGTAGAAGAAGTTGAAAATAAATGCCAGGGCCGGGAATTCCGAAACGCCCTCCTCCGATCCCGCCTCGGGCAGCATCAGGGAAACAACAAACACGGGCAAATACAGGACGACAAAAAAGCGCACCAGCTCCCAGCCGTAAGTGCGAAAGAAAGCAACGCTTTCCCGCAGGCGCAGGAGTGGGGAAACAGCATCCATTGGTTTGTTGGTCATGGTGGATTCATCAATTATTTCGGCACTTGCGCCGTTGTTTGCGCTCTGTGATTTAGCGCCGGCGCTTGTCTATTGGCGCCGGATGCCGGAACGCGACCGGCGAGAATACGATCTGGGACAAATGATCTGGATGCGTCAAAGGCTTGCGCTGCGGCCGGCGAGGACCGAGGGAGACGCCGAGCCGTGCACGCCATCGGCGGCGTAGGGATCGTGCGCCGCCAGGGCGAAGGATAGAGGTAACACCGTGAGCACATTTATGACGCGTCCGATAAATAACGCGGGCCACTTTTTCACACCTGACCATCGAATGCAAGCCCTTTACCCGGCAGGTAAACGGCTTCCGCCGTACGGTCCTGACCGTTGAACGCCCGCCAGCATACCGAATTGAATTTCAAGCCCCGGATGGCGCCATGGGCCCCGGCAAGCCGCCGCCAAGCCCCCGCGAAGAAGGCAAAAGGCATTGCCGGTGGGATCATGGCGACGCTTTCCGATCGGATCCAACGCCTTATAGCCCATCTAGACAGCGCGCTAATCGGGGCGGATGGCGGTTTGCGGGGAATCCACTGGGTTGCGAAAGCCCTCATGGTCGGCGATACCGCGAAGAAATAGGGATGTTCTAAACCATGGCCTGGTGGCTTTGCGCCGCCGGAAGCCGGCAAACATCCCCTCGGGTGCCGCAGGAGGATTTAAGGATGGATCCGCACGGGGTCAGGGCTTTTGTTTCGCGTGCACACGATTGATCCCAAACCGCTCGACGACCTTATGGATATCCTCCAGGAGCATGTAGCCGCAGGGAACCAACAGAAGCGTGATAACGGTGGCAAAAAGAACCCCAAATCCCAAACTGACCGCCATGGGGATTAAAAACTGCGCCTGAATGCTGCGCTCCAGCAACATGGGGGTCAACCCCGCAAAGGTGGTCAGAGAGGTCAGCAAGATGGCCCGAAATCGGATGCAGCCGGCGCGCACAATGGCATCATGCGCATCGTAACCATCTTGGCGGTGACGATTGGCCCGATCGATCAAGACCAGGCTGTCGTTGACCACCACCCCCGCCAGGCCCACCATGCCGAAGATGCTGATGATGCTCAAATTGAAGCCCATCAACAAATGCCCGGCGATGGCCCCCACCATGCCGAAGGGAATTGCGGCCATGACGACCAGGGGCTGGGTGAAGGAGCGAAACGGTATGGCCAGCAGGGCATAGATGCCAAAGAGCGCCATGACGAAACCCCGGCGTACGTCGGCAAATGATTCACGCTGTTCTTTGCCCTCCCCCTCAATGGTGTATCGCAGCCCGGGATAGCGGGAACTCAGCAGCGGGAGGGCCTTTTTTTGCAAATCCGTGCGGATTTCGTTGGCGTTGGCAAGACTCTCGTCTACATCCGCGGTAACTTTGATCACCCGCAGGCGCTGGGCGCGTTCAATCTTGGCATAACCTTCCTCCAGGTTCACCTCGGCCACCAGGTTGAAGGGCACCTCGCTGCCGTCCGGCGTCCGGATGTACATGTCTTCCAGGTTGCCCAGGGAGCGGCGTTCTGATTTGGGATAACGCACCTTGACCTTGATCTCTTCCTTATCCCTCTGGAAGCGCAGGGCTTCGGCGCCATAAAAGGCATGCCGCACCTGACGGGCCAGATCCTCCAGCGTTAACCCCAGGCTGCTGGCCGCCGGTTTCAGTTTCATCTGGAATTCCTGCTTGCCGGGCAGGAAGCTGTCGTCGATTTCGAAGACCCCCGGAATCTGCCGCAGGACATTCTTGAGGTCTTCCGCCGCCAGGAGCAGTTGCTCGTTGTCGTCGATGGACAAGTGCACTTCCACCGGGTTCCCTCCCCGGTGAATACTGCTGCGGAACAGCATGGCTTCCGCTTCGGGGACGGTACCCAGTTTTTTACGCCAGCGGCGGGTCAACTCGAAAGTCGAGATGTCACGCTTTTCGCCCTCCAGCAGTTGAATGCGCACCTGGCCCACATGACTTCCGGTTTCACTGAAACCGCGTCCAATCATGATGAAACTGTGATCGTAGATCGGTGGCGCATCCGAGGGGCGCTCGGCATCGACTTCGGCAAAGACCTCCAGGGCCGCTTTTTCGATCCGGTCGATGACCTGCAGGGTCTGGTTGGCCGGCGTACCCAGGGGCAGCGTCACATAGCTGCGCATGGTGTCGCCCTCGACTTTGGGCATGAACGTAAATTTAATCCACCCCCCCTGCCACAGCCCCATGGTCAACAAGAGCACGGCCACCCCGAGGGCCAACGTGGCATAGCGCCAGCGGACGCAGAAATCGACCAGCCGGGCGTATGGGCCGTTAATAATATGCTTGAGCCAGCGCGAAACACGTTTTTCCTTCATCCGCCCTTCGGGATCGGTGGTGATGGCGCGACGGCTGCTGGTAAGATGGGAGGGTAGGATGAACAGCGATTCCACCAGTGACCCGATGAGCACCACGATGACCACGATGGGAATATTGCGCATGAACTTGCCCATCGTTCCGCCGGCCAGAAGCAACGGCCAGAAGGCCACGATAGTGGTCAGAACCGAAAAGATCACGGGCCGCCCCACCTCAATCGCCCCCGCCACGGCACCGGCCAGCGGTTTTTCGCCGTTCTCATAGCGGCGAAAAATATTCTCGCCCACTATGATGGCATCATCCACCACGATACCCATCACCATGATAAAGGCGAACAAGGAGATCATGTTGATGGAAACATCGAGACGGGGCAAGAGCATCATACCGAAGGCAAACGATATGGGAATACCGATCATCACCCACAGGGCCAGGCGGAAATTCAAAAACAGGCCCAGCATGATGCTGACCAGGACCAGCCCGAAAAGCAGATTACGGGTCAACAGTTCGATACGACTGCGCAGGATTTTGGAACGGTCCCGGCGCAGCTGGATCTCGATGCCCTCGGGAAGGCTGGGGCGGACTTCTTCAACGTAGGTTTCGACGGCCCGGGCCACATCCAGTGCATTCTGGTCCGCCACGCGGTAAACATTGATCAGGGCCGCCGGCTTTCCCTGGAAGCGGGCGAAACGGTCCACTTCTTCGAACCCGTCGCGCAAGATCGCAATATCCCCCAGGCGGACCTTGCTGCCATCGGGGCGGGAGATGATGGCGATATCGCTGAAGTCGTCGGCATAATAACGCCGGCCCTTGGTTCGAATGAGGATCTCCCCTTCGCTGGTTTTGATACTTCCGGCCGGCAGGTCCAGGCTGCCGCGCGCCACCAGGTTTGCCACCTGACCCAGGGTCAGGCCATACTGCCGCAGAGTGGCCTCGCCAACTTCGATATGAATTTCAGCCTCACGCACCCCGTTGATATCCGCCAGGGTGACGCCGGGGAGATTGGTGATTTCGTCTCTTACCCGCTCGGCCAGATATTTGATGGTCGCTTCCGGGGCGTCGCCGTAAAGCGCCAGATCGATGACGTCACGGCGCCGGGTCACCTCGCGGATGACCGGCTCTTCCGCCTCTTCGGGCAGGGTTGTCAGCTGGTCGACCTCGGATTTAATTTCGTCGAGCAGCTTTTTGAGGTCCCAGTCCTTGATCACTTCCACGACCACCGTTCCAAAACCTTCTCTGGATGTGGAATCGATGCGCTTGATGCCAGCCAGGCCGGAAATCTGCTCTTCAATCTTGCGCACCACGGCCTCTTCCACTTCGGCCGGTGAAGCGCTGGGATAGGCGGTCGTGATCCGGATGGCGTCCAAGGTTGTCTCAGGAAAAATTTCCAGTTTGGTGGTCAAACCGGTCCAGATGCCCGCCGCCAATATAAATAGCATCAGCAGGTTGGCGGCCACATGATTCTCGGCAAACCAGGCTACTGCCCCCTTCATGGTCGTCCATCCTTGATCTGGGGCACCGGGCGAACCTTCATGCCGTTGGTGACCGCTTTCAATTGAGAGATAATCACCCGCTCACCGTCCTTAAGACCCTCGTCGATGATGACCCCCTCGGTGGTAAGGTGTGCCACGCGCACGGGCCGGATATTGAGCCTGTCCCCGGCGTCCACG
>JASFFM010000017.1:0-21946 GCA_050124295.1 Desulfobacterales bacterium
TTTCCCAGGGGATAGAAATCGATGCCGTTGATGGCCGGTATATTGAGTAGAATAAGCGTGCAGCTGAGCCCAAAGGAGATCAGGATATAGGTGAACTTGAGCCGTAGGACCGGGTTGGATTCCGATCGCAGCCGTCGATAAAAACAGGAAAAACTGTAGCCCAGCACACCAAAGCTGTAGATGCCAAATAGGTGAAAGGCCGGCCCTCCGCGGGCGATCATGCCCCAGGAGTAGTGGTAGTGGCCCGTAAAGTAGAGATCGGTGGGCGTTGTCAGGGAAATCAGAAAGCTGAGCGTAAAACTGGTGGCCACCAGGCGTGGATGGGGCGCGTTGAGCACCCGCAGGAAAAACACCAGGGTGACGGCTGGGAAATAAACATAAAAAAAGTGAATGATGCGTTCGACGGTCAGCAGCCGATCGGGATCGGAGACCAAGAAATGGCTGATAAATGCCAGGCACAGAATGGACATCCACAGGCACACCAGGGCAAAGAGACGCGGTTCGGTGCGGCCGCCCCCCTTGACCAGGGCCAGTCCGGCCAGGAAGAGGCCAACGGCCAAAGAAAGCGCCGGAGGTGCCAGGAATAGGGGGTTTAGTCCGGGTGTCAGGGTCATGGTTTGAATTCCGTTTCGATCGTCTAGAACTATCGGCTGTTTGGAGCACCGACTTGAGGGATGGGATGGGCGGGGACGTGGTACGACGGGCAGCGAGGAGCGAGATGGCGTTAGTGATTGGCGGCGGCCTTCGGCGGTCAGGAACCCGAACAGCGCATGAAAATAGGGATGCCCACTTGCTTGGATATAATTGTTGCCTGTCTTTACGGATGGTTGCGGCCAATGTGTCCGGTAACCCCTTGTGAGGAGCAAATTTCAGAACGCAGCGCAGACCCTTTCCACCCGGTGGGCAAGCCTGCGGGATCCCTTGGCGGCCTTATCAGGCGCTTGCGGTCGCAGGCCTACCGCGGCGCTCCGCAAGGCCTTGTCAATGAAGGTCGCCAACCTGTGCACTATCCGCGTTAAATCGTGTCGGATGGCGTATTGTCGGGGCACCCGTCGATCGCCGGTGGCAACTAAGACGGCCAACGTTTTCGGTACTGAGCAAAAGCGTGTTGACAAGCTCGGGCCGCTTCACTATATTGCTGATTAGGAATATACTAATGCAACATTTCATCCAGGTCATGAAGGCCCTGGCCGACGCCAGCCGCGTTAAAATCGTCAAACTGCTGCAGCGCCGCAGCATGTGTGTCTGCGAATTGCAGGGGTTGCTCGGCTTGGCCCAGCCCACGGTCTCCAAACATCTCAAAGTTCTCGAAGAAGCCGGTCTGGTTGTATCCAGCAAAGACGGTCTGTGGGTCAACTATGCCCCATCGGACGGCAGCCGCAGCCCATACGTGGCCAGCCTGCTGGGGGATTTGAGGCATTGGCTGGAGGATGATCCCGCGATTCGGCGTGCGCTTGCCCAGTTGCCTTTTGTAAACCGCGACGATTTGTGCCGTCGTTCATGAAGGTTATTATATATACCAATCGTAATATATAGGGGCACAATACTGCGCCCGGCAATCCGATCCCGCAGGCCATAGGAAGGAGCAGACCCGATGGAAATCAAGATTCTGGGCCCTGGCTGTGGGCGGTGTCAAAAAACCGCC
Organism: Desulfobacterales bacterium; assembly: GCA_050124295.1. Taxonomy (GTDB): domain Bacteria; phylum Desulfobacterota; class Desulfobacteria; order Desulfobacterales; family UBA5852; genus JABZFP01. The sequence continues at coordinate 1,646 of JASFFM010000017.1, forward strand.
CAGCGGGTGCAGGCGGTGGTGGACGCCGCCGACGCCAACGCCCGCGTGGAGAAGGTCACCGACATGATGCAGATCGCGGGTTATGGCGTGATGGCGACACCGGCCGTGATGGTTGACGGCGCGATCAAATGCACGGGCAGGATCCCGGAAAAGGGTGAAATCGCCCAGTGGTTGAATCTGGAACCAGCCTAAACAAACTGCGAAACCTCTTTTAGCGCGCTTAAACGACCTGCTTGACCGGGGGGCTCTCACGGCCCCGTCCCTTCCCGGCGCGCTTGATCCCCCGGCGGTAAGGCGGGAGGTCTTCCGGTCTCGATGGATCAGAGGGGTGGCAGACATCTTCCGCTGAAGGCGGATGGGTCAAAGGAAATCTGTCATGCTAAAATCGATGCCCGAAAGCACCTGCGCCTGTCCGGCGTCCCGGGCCGCCAAGGCCCCCACCCCGCCGGCGCGCCCGGTGTGGATGCTGCTTGTGGGGGCGGCGCCCGCCCTCGCCCTGTGGTATCTGATATACACGCACCTGGCCGCCTTTTCCCGCTTGTTGACCTATGGCCTGCTGCCGTTAAGGCCGGGATCACACCTGGGGGCTTCCGTGGAATTTTTCCTCTACGATACGCCCAAGGTCATGATGCTCCTGGTACTGGTGGTATTCGGGGTCGGCGTGATTCGCAGCTATTTTTCACCTGAACGCACCCGGGCGCTGCTGGCCGGGCGCAGCCTGCTGGCCGGCAACGTGCTGGCCGCCCTGCTGGGCATCGTGACCCCGTTTTGCTCCTGTTCGGCGGTGCCCCTGTTTATCGGCTTCGTCACGGCGGGGGTCCCACTGGGGGTGACCTTTTCATTCCTGATCGCCGCCCCCATGGTCAATGAAATCGCCCTGGGCCTGCTCTACGGACTGGTGGGCTGGCAGGTGGCGGCCCTGTATGCGGCCACCGGCCTGGGCATTGCCATCGGGGCCGGCTGGGTGATCGGCCGTCTAAAGCTGGAGCGGTTCGTCGAGGACTGGGTGCAGCAGATGAACACTGTGGGCGAGCAGCCGCAGGAAACCCACCTGACCGTTTGGGACCGCCTGGTTTACGGCAAGGATGCCGTGGTGGAGATCATCGGCCGGGTGTGGAAGTTCATCCTGCTGGGCATTGCCATCGGCGCCGGAATCCACGGGTTCGTGCCCGAGGGTGTGATGACCTCGGTCATGGGGCAGGGGGCCTGGTGGTCGGTTCCCCTGGCGGTGATCCTGGGCGTGCCCATGTATTCCAACGCCGCCGGGATCATCCCGGTGGTGGAAGCCCTGTTGGGCAAGGGCGCGGCCCTGGGCTCGACCCTGGCCTTCATGATGTCGGTGATTGCCCTTTCCCTGCCGGAAATGGTCATTTTGCGCAAGGTCTTGAAACCCCGCCTGATCGGCGTTTTCATTGCCGTGGTGGCGGCGGGCATTCTGATTGTTGGCTACCTGTTCAACGCGCTCATGGCCTGACCCGGAGATTTCATGAAATCTTTTCTTCGCCGGTAACAACGTTTAACAAATCAGTTTTTTTGGACAATGATTTGACTGAGGAATCGAATCTAGATTTTGTCAGCGGCGATTTTCTGTCATTCCCAGAAAAGATTTCACCCTGGCGGGCGCACCCTGAGGCATCCATTGGCTGCGTTATAAAGGGCTTGCATTAGGCCTACTAGGGCTGCGCCCCTGACTGCCTTGCCAATGAACACCTCAGGGGCGTGAAATATCCGGGCTGATACGACGATGAGGGAGGACTAAACCGGTGTCGACGATCAAGGATCCAACCTTTCTGGACCGCTATCTGACCGTGTGGATTTTCCTGGCCATGTTCGTCGGTGGCATGGCCGGTTATCTCGTCCCCCGAATCAAGAACGCCATCGACCATTACCAGGTGGGCACGACCAACATCCCGATTGCTGTGGGCTTTATTCTGATGATGTACCCACCCCTGGCCAAGGTGAAATACGAGCATTTGGGAAATCTTTTCCGCAACGGCAAAGTGCTGCTGCTTTCCCTGGTATAAAACTGGCTCATCGGCCCCGTGCTGATGTTTATCTTGGCTGTCGCCCCGCTGGCTGGAAAAAGAATCATTTGCATGCGTGCGAGAGCAATATTAAGATATCCCGGCCTGTTTGGCGATCTTGCAACGATCCCTACTTCATTCCAACCGTGCCCGACGTCGCCACATCATCTCTTCCTCCAAAATTAGGCTGAATTCCCTGGGGCACCTTACCACATGATGTTTTCATAAATCCGGTGATGCCAGGAGGTGGATCATGCTGCTTAAAAGCTATTCCCGGGACATTTTCCGGGCGGCGTGCAACCCCAGTTTCACATCGGTGCACTGCATCGCCCGGCTGGATCAGGATATTTCCGCGGTATTGCCCTATTTGAATGCCGAGTGGGGCGGATTCGAATACATCGCGGATCCGCCCAGTGTGGTTTTCAAGATCCGGGGCCGCTTGCTGGCCCTGCATGGCGACCGGATCGCGATCAATGCGCTCAAAGATGCCCAAGAAGTCGACCGCATCCTGGCGTGGCTCAAGCGGGAGATCAACATCGTCTGGGATCAGCGTGATGCCATCACACCCCGCCACGCGACCCTGCCGCGTCCCGGGGTGCTGGATATTCTCAAACGCCTGCCGCGCACCAATTGCAAGGAATGCGGGGCACCCACCTGCATGGTGTTTGCCACGCGGGTGGCGGAGGGCGTCAAGGCCGCCGCCGACTGCCCGTCCATCGACCCGGACCAAGCCAGCGAACTGGATGGCTACATGCGCCGTTTCGACTTCGATTTTTAAAGCGGGATTGGGTCCATGGCCGCAACGGCCGGTGGTCGCTTTGGAGCATGGCCGTATGCCGATCAAGCAGCACACCCGTTGGCGATTAGAGGGCCTTATGTTTTTGATGGTGCTGGTGCTAACCGTAACCGGCCTTATCAACTGGCTGCTGCCCCATGACGGGGCTCACCGGGCACTGCGGCATCTGCTGCGCTGGATTCACGAAGGGGCCGCCATCGGTTTCCTGTCGCTTATGGCAGCCCACCTCTATTTCCGATCGGATGCGATTCGCCGCCATCTGCGCCGTTTCGGCTTGTGGGGACCGCCATGACGGCGGCTGCGGTTCCCGGACCAACAGGGTATCGCGGTCCATCATGATCCTCATCGATCGACGATGCCGATCAGGCTTTGGGCGCTGCCACGGCGGCGGGACGCCGTGCGCTTTCGCTCTCGGCACCCATTCCCAGAAAGGCCGCAATGGCTTCGACCGCCCCGCCAATGGATGCACTGCCGGTGTTGATCAGCATGTCGTAATGCAAGGGGTCGGCGATACTGGTGTTGAAGTATTTGCGAACAAAGGCCCGGCGCTGGGAATCGGTTTTCACGATGCGATTGCGGGCCTCCTTCTCCGAGACCTGGTGATTGCGGGCCACATTGGCGATCCGTACGTCGATGGGCGCGATGACCCTAACGCTGAAACGCCGTTCCGGGGGCAGGATGAAATTGGCCCCCCGCCCGATCAGGACTGCCCCACCATGGCGCCCGACGGCTCCGATAACCTTCATCAGGTGTTTGATATACTGGTCCGGCCACATGTGGCGGGCATCCACCAGGTAGGCCATCCAGTCATCCAGCACCGTAAGCCCACGCTCATCCAGGGTCTCCATAAGCTGGGCGCTGACTTTGGCGCTTTTGGCCATGGCATGAATCACCTCCTGGTGAAAAAGGTCCAGCGACAAACGGCGGGCCAGCCGTTCCCCGATAACATTGCCCCCGCTGCCCGGCTCCCGTGATAAGGTCACGATGGGCCTGAAAACCTCCTTGGTTTTGGGTTCGGCCCTGGAAAACTGCCATTTACGTACCTGCTCCTCGATGAGCTGTTCGACGGATCGGCTTTTGGCTCGCATAGGCCCTCCTCTCATATCGCCCGAAGGCATGGATGGTGATGAATGTGCGCAGGGGGAGGACGGTGGCCGGTCGAGACATTGGGGTGAGGGCAGTGGAGGTTGGAGGTGTGGGTCAGATCAAATTGCGCCCGGGCCGCGCGATGGATGTATAGAATTCGCTTTTAGCGCACGAGGGCACTGCATTCTGGTGCCGTCTTGGTTGTAGTGCCCCAAAATACACAACTTTAAAATAGAAATGCCACAGGCTTCCGTCAAGCCGCAGGCAAAGCTGCTACACACGGCGACGAGCTCAGACGGATCGATTTGGAAACCTAAGCCGCCCGAAGATGGTCCCCTGGGAACAGTTGCATTCGTCGCCAAGATACGGTATTTAGCCTTTTTTTTAGCAAACACGCGCCCATGCTGAATCCTTCGGACAGGGTGAGGGCCTCGGCATCATAACCTATGCTTTTTTCATCAACCATTTTCCTATTTCTTTTTCTACCGGCCGTACTGCTGGGACACCTGCTGCTGCCCCGCGCGCTGCGTAATCTTTTCCTGCTCCTGGTGAGCCTGTTTTTTTATGCCTGGGGGGAGACGATCTATACGGCGATCATGCTGGTATCCATCACCGGCAACTACTTTCTGACCCGACTGATGGCGGGCGCCGAAAAGCGTGTGCGCAAAAAAGCGATCCTGATCATGGCCATTGTGTTGAATCTGGGGCTCCTGTGTTGGTTCAAGTACGCCAATTTTTTGATGGGCAATGTCAATGCCCTCCTTCAGGCGCTCGGAGGGTCGGCGATTGCCTTTGAGCCGGTTCATCTGCCGCTGGGAATTTCCTTCTTTACTTTCCAGGCGCTCTCCTATGTCGTGGATGTCTACCAGGGGAAAGTTGCCGTACAGAAACGTTTTGTCAATCTGGCCCTCTATATATCCTTGTTTCCGCAATTGATCGCCGGCCCCATCGTGCGTTACCGGCATATCGCCGAGGAAATCATCCGGCGCGAGATCAAACTGGCGCCATTTGCCTACGGAATCCGTCGCTTCATCATTGGTTTGGCGAAAAAGATGATCATTGCCAATCCCATGGGCGAGGTGGCCGATACCATATTTACCATGCCCCCCGGGGAATGGTCACTGCCGCTGTCCTGGTTGGGCGCGGCCTGTTTTGCGATCCAGCTTTATTATGATTTTTCGGGGTATTCCGACATGGCCATTGGGCTGGGGCGCATGCTCGGCTTCACTTTTCGTGAAAATTTCAACTATCCTTACATTGCCAGGTCTTTCCGCGAATACTGGCAGCGCTGGCACATATCTCTGTCCCTCTGGTTTCGTGACTACCTTTATATTCCCCTGGGCGGCAATCGATGCAGCGGGTTGAGAACCCAGCTCAATTTGTGGTGTGTATTCACACTGGTGGGCCTGTGGCATGGCGCCAGCTGGAATTTTGTGGTTTTCGGGGCCCTGCATGGGTTTTTCATGGTGCTGGAGCGGGCCGGCCTCGACGGTCTGCTGCAGCGACTCGGGCGTCCATTCGGGCATGCTTATTTTATCGTCCTGTATCTGCTCTGCTTCGGTGTTTTCTGCACCCGGAACATGTCGGAAGCCGTCATCTACCTGGCGAATATGACGGGGCTGAATGGGACCGGTCTTGGCGATGGGGCATGGCATTTTATCACGCTCCAGCTGTTTCCCCTTGAAAAGCAAGTGCTCTTCCTTATCGGCTGTGTGCTGGCCGTGCCCTGGCAGGGCCTGCCGCCCCGAATCTGGGAGCGGATGCGGCCCTATCTGCCATCCGCTGCGGTGGAAGGGATCGCGCCGGTTCGACCCTGGCTGGCGACCGTCTACCAGATGACGCAATTTATTGTCTTGTTTGGTCTTTTTTCATTGAGCATCATGCACGTTGCGGCTGGAACCTACAACCCGTTTATCTATTTCAGGTTTTGAGAACGATGGCGCCTTCGCAGACGAACAGTGCTAAATTTGATGGTGCGGCGGTTGGACTTTTCCTGTTGATCATCATCCTGCCCGTTGTTCTGATCGTTTTGCCTTGGGACCAGAACGGTCCCCGGCTGACCGAGAAGCGTCGCCTGGCCGAGCAGCCTGCTTTGCCGGCCAAGACAGTAGACCTGATTGCTTATCCGCGTCAGTTCGAGCGCTATTTCGATGATCATTTTCCATTCCGGACCCAGCTCATCCAGGGGCATAATTATCTCAAAATTAAAGTCTTGAACCAATCGGATCAGCGCTACGTGGTAATGGGTCGTGAGGGGTGGCTGTTTTACACGCATGAGTCGCTGCTGGAGGATTTCTGCGGGCGGGTGCCCTTCACGGACGAAAGGATGGCCGCCTTTCGCCGCATGGTGGAGGCCAAACGCGACTGGCTGGCCGCACGGGGTATCGCCTATATCTTCGTGATTCCGCCGAACAAGCAGACCGTCTACCCGGAATATATGCCCGAAAATTTTGTCCGTGCCCGCGGACGGACCCGCATGGACCAGCTCATGGCCTACATGCAGGCCCATTCCGATGTCACCATCGTTGATCTGCGCCAGGTTCTCATCGATGCCAAGGCCCGGGATCGGCTTTATTACCTCACCGACTCCCATTGGAACGACCTGGGCGCCCTGGTCGGCTACGGGGCCATCATGCGCGCGGTGGGGCGGGCCCTCGGGCGGGATGTCGGTGTCGTGCGGACGCGGGAGGATTTCGATATTCGCAAAGCGCCGCGTCAAGGGGGCGATCTTGCATCGATGCTGGGTTTAAGGGACCAATTCAGGGAAGACGATTTCATCTTGTCTCCTCGCTGGGAGGGCGGCACATGCGCGAAAAAGCAAGCGCTGCCCGACTATCTTGGACCCACCTGGAAACTGCGGCGGGACCCCTTTGCCATGACCTGCGCCCGCGCGGACATCACCATGGTAATGTTTCGGGATTCTTTCGGCACGCGACTGGTGCCCTTTCTGGCCGAGCATTTCCGGCGCAGCGCGTTCATCCAGATGCGCAATTACGAAGCCGCGTTTTTCAAGGCGGTGGTGGAAAAGGAACAGCCGGACATCGTGATCGATGAATGCGGGGAAAGAGTGCTCTACTATCTGGAAACAGGCCCGCGGTACCGGCCGGAGGATTAGCGCAGGGCAACGCTATTTAGGCATCCCTCCATCTGGGGGAAGCCTCCACCAGCGGCACGATAAGGGGCAGCAAGGAAGCATCCAGCGGTCCGATCCGGGGAAACAAGGCCAAACCGTCCTGCCAGGTAAATTCCACCGCATCGAAGGAGGCGGCGATGACGTATTCATTCTGGCGGCCATAGCTTTCACGGGGGGTGTATTCCACAAATTGCATGCGCTGGGGGGCGATATTGAATTTCCGGCTGACCACGGTGGCGATATGGCCGGCGGCACTGCGCACCGATACTTCGCCCTTGAGCATGCCTTCGCGAGGCAGATCAGAGGCCACGACCACCATTGGCCGCAGGTGGAGCACCTCCTGGCCCCCGGCGCGGTTGAGATCGAAGATTTGCAGCCAGCAGCGGCCTTTGGCGAGCTTAAGCGGCCCACCCCATCCCTTCCAGGAAAAGATGTCGTCATAGACAACCAAAACCGCCTCCCGTTGAACCCGGATATGGCAAACGTTTGAGGCCTCCCGTACAAGGCCTTCGGGAACGCCGCGGTAGGCATGCCACCGCGAACGCCTGATCACGCCGGAAAGGGGGCCTCAGGCTTGCCTGCAGGGTGAAAAGGGTATGCGCTGCGTTCTAAAATGCGTCGCTCACCAAGGGTTAGCGGACCCATTTAGGGCAACCTTTCGTTAAGACAGGGAACCAATGCATCCAAGCAATTTGGCATCATTATGATCGTGAAATGTTCGGGTTAAGCGCGTGTCAGCGCCCCATAGAGACGCAGCAACTTGTCGGGCAGCTCGGCAACCTTGGTGATGACGGTATGGCGAACCGGGCCGTACAGATCGTCCAGACGGGGGATGGTCGGCAGATTGACCGTAATCGCCTGGGTGATAATCCCGCGGCTGCAAGCTTCGGCGATGGCTTGACGCGTGTCTTGGAGGGCATAGGCGCCCTTGTAGTCCGTGTCGTTGGGGAAGCCGTCGCCGATCATCATCAAAAGGCGCACCCGATTTTCCCGGAGCGACAGCTCCCGCGCAGCACGCCGAACGGCCGCCCCCATGCGCGTGCTGCGTTGGGGACGCAGGGCGCTGATGGTTCCTTTAACCGTCCTGCCAAGGGGTTCGTCGAAATCTTTGATGCGGAAAAAATCGACCCCCAGGCGCCCGGTGCCCGAAAAGCCCGCCAGGGCGTAGGCATCGCCAACAATTTCAAGCGCCTGGGTAAACAGGACGAGGGCCTCTTTGGCCACGTCCAGAACCGACGCGCTGGATCCATCCACAATATTGGACGTGGAGCGAGAAAGGTCAACCAGCAGCAGGACGGCGACATCCCGGCGCTGCTTGATCCGCTTGATGTAAAGGCGCTCGGAAGGCTGGCGCCCGGCCTTGCGGTCCAGGACCACATCCAACAGGGCGCGGTAGTCGAAGTCGTCCCCTTCGACCCATTGCCGCAGGATACCCAGACCCTCCGGGCGCAGCAACTCGAACGACTTGCGGATCCGGCGCACGAGGCCCGCCCGACGCGCTAAAACGTTTCTAAAGAAGGTCAGGTCGCTGCCGGCCAGCCGACGATCGCGCACCCGGACATGGTCATAGAGATAATCCCCAAGGGGCGCGTTCCATTCCTTCTGCCAAGTGATGCGGTCCACGTCCTGCGGGTCCCCGTCGTCAGCGGATCGATCCAACGGGTTTGAGGCACCGGTCGTCATCCCAAAAAGCGCGCCGACATCCGGTGGGAATCCCTTACCGTTGGTGCGGCGCGCATGCTGGCGGATGAGCTGACGGATTTCTCCCACCGTGGGGCGTCCGCCCGTTTGCAGGAGCAGCTGACGCAGATCGCCCCGGTAGACCTGAACGCCCTCGGCCTGCAGCCCCTTAAACAGTCGTTTGGCCTGACGGTCAACCGGGCGCCCGGCGTCGGTGATGAGGTTCGGCTGCAAGGCCATCCGGTAGGCCGGGGCGAGGGGTGCCGGAGCGCCCGCAGCCTGCTTTAGAGCCGCCTGAACCCGGGTATAGGTCGCTGCCACCAGACCGGCACATTGCTCCACGCGCATGGTGGCCGGATCCGCGGCAACCAGCGCTTCGCTCAGGTGCCGGACCAGGGTGCCAAGCGCCGGGCGCTGGCGAAGGACCGGACCGGGCGCAAGATCCAGGGCCAGGACCGCGTAGCAGACATCCAGCAGGTTGGCCCGGGGCTGGCGATCGAGTTGGGCCTGCATGGCTGACTGATAGAATGGAAGCCCGGTTCGAACGAGCCCGGGATAAGCTTCGGCCAGGCGCACGCGGATGCGGGCGTGCTCGAAGATGGTGAATAGATCCAGGGCTAACCGGGGATTGTCGAAGGATCGGCCAAAGGTCGCCAGGTCCGATTCCAGGGTATCGGGAGGAGGTGCCACGACCGTCGGTAGGCCCCACAGGCAACCCAGGTTGCGGGCCCGTTGGAGATCGAAGGCAAAGGTGCCAAATTCGATCAGGCCGGCCTCAAACTTGGCCATGACCATCAGCAGGCGGGCATTGTCCGTCTGCTGCGCAAAACGGTCGACCGCATCGGGCAGGTAGAGATAGACCCCGTCGGTGACAGAATGAAGACCGTCCGGGGACGGGCCGTCGCAGGAAGTCCGAATCGTGGAAAGGGGCTTTACACCGCAGGCCTGCCCTGTGCGGGCCTTCAGATAGCGGTTCAAGCGGCCCTGGCAGTCGGCCAACCTAACGGCCGTCTGCAAGGATCGGCAAGCCTCCCGACCCTGACCGGAGCGCAGCGACAGAAACCGGCGGGCGGCCTGGGGATCTTCGCCTATCCAGGCCAGCCCCTGATCGACAAAGGTATGCAGGGCCTTATCCGACAACAGGTGCAAGCCCTGGGACAAGCCTTCCAGAAAAGGCTCGGCCAGATTGAGATCGACGCTTACAAGCCGCGTCATCTGGCGTATCTGAGCGCTGCGGTGGGAGGCCGGCAGCTGCCGCACGGCGCGCGGCAGCAGGTGGCCCAAGTGCTGGCAGCGGTTGTAGGAAAGCGGGCGGTTGAACACGACCCTCAGGAGCGCCAAATACGCTTCGCCGCTGTCCTCCTCCGGGGTGAGCACGGCCGTCAGCCCTTCCAAGGGCGCCTTAACCAGGTATTCACCTTTGGACAGCAGAATCGCCAGGGTTCTCTGGAAGGCGTCCAGGAGACCGGGTCGGCGGGCCAGCAGAACCGCTGGCAGAACAGCGGCCAGGTTGCGCCCCAGGGCCGCACTGCGCGCGGCGGCCTGCACCATTTCGTGGTTGAAGACGGTCACGGCTTCCGGGTCACCACCGGTCAGCAGCTTGCGGTAGCCCTCGGCCAGGGCCTCGCCGAAATGAATTTCCTGCGCATAGGCCTTCAAAAGGGTGTCCACCATTTCTTCTGTCAGGGCGGCCGGGAGGACCTGTCCGGACTGCCGGTGGGCCTCGGCCAGCACGTGGGCCAGTTCCGGATCCAGGGGGATCAGGGCGTCAAAAGGGTTGGCGGCGGTCATGAGCGGCTAAAAAAAATCCCGAATGAGTTCTTGCATGGTTTCCTGAAGTCGATCGTCATCGGTCAGGGGCTGGCATATGGCCGCCCGGCAGGCCTGCACAGGGTCGATGCCGCCCTGAATCAGCTGGGCCGCATAAATCAGGAGACGGGTGCTGGCACCTTCGGTGAGACCCTGTTCGCGAATGCGTCGGATGCGCGCGGCGAGCGCAACCAGGCGGGCGGCCAGATGCGGGTCGATACCCCCCTCGTGGGCGACGATCTCGGCCTCGCGTGCTTCCTCGGGATAGCCGAACACCAGGCTGATGAATCGCTGACGGGTGCTTTGCTTGAGATCTTTGAGCACCGACTGATAACCGGGATTGTATGATATGACCATCATGAAGTCCGGATGGGCCCGGATGATTTCCCCCTTCTTGTCAATCGAAAGCTGCCGGCGATCATCGGTCAGGGGGTGAATGACCACCGTGGTATCTTTGCGCGCCTCGACGATTTCATCCAGGTAACAGATAGCTCCCGTGCGAACGGCTGTTGTGAGGGGTCCGTCCACCCAGACCGTTTCATCGTTTTTGAGGAGATAGCGCCCCAGCAGATCCGAGGCAAACAGGTCTTCGTGACAGGACACGGCGATCAGGGGGCGCCCCAGCCGGTGGGCCATAAAAGCCACGAATCGGGATTTGCCGCATCCGGTAGGGCCTTTGAGCATCACCGGGAGCCGCGTCCGGAAAGCGGCTTCGAACTGCTCGATTTCATTGCCTGTGCTCAAGTAGTAGGGCGCCTGGTCGATAAGATAGGGGGATGCCTCCGGGGGCTTGGTGTCTTTCATGGGGTCTTTCTCCTTGGTGGTCCGGCCTCCTACCGCGGCAAGGCGCTCTGCCCTCCGATGCGCCCAGGGACTAGAGGATGACCATCGGGCATGAGGCACCCGATGCAGGCGCTAAACGCCGGCAACAGCCATCGACGGCGGCCGCCTCGGGGCCTTGCATCGAAAAGCCTGAATGCCCCGGGCGGTGCCGGTCGCAAACGTCATGGCATCGATCGCCGTGGGCTTTTTCCCGAATTTAATGGGTGCCTGAGGTTCAAGGTGCGATCAATTCATATGCATCTTCGCATCCCCGGCCCCTCGAACGCTACGGCACATGCCCGCGCCCGTGCTGAGCCAGGCGAGCCTATCGTAATCCATCCGCTTTGCAAAGCGGCCGGCCTTGGACGGTTTCTTCCTTTTTTATTGCGCCGGAGGCATTAATGACATACATTTACATGTTTTTTACGCGACCGCAGGAGCCTTATGACTAACGAACCCCATATCCATCGGCTGGTGCAGGACGGCCGCACCATCACCTTGATCGGTACCGCCCATGTATCCCGCGAAAGCGCCGAGCTCGTAAGCCAGACCATTGAAACCGAACAGCCGGATACGGTTTGCGTGGAACTGTGCGCATCACGCCTGCAGTCCATCCGCCAGAAGACACGCTGGCAGGAAATGGACATTATCAAGGTTGTCAAAGAGAAAAAAGCGTTTTTGCTGCTGTCCAATCTCATCCTGGCCAGTTTTCAGAAACGCATTGCCGATCGCATGGATATCAAGCCGGGCCAGGAAATGATTGCGGCGGTGGAAGCGGCCGAAGCCGCCGAAGCCCAGGTCTGGCTGGCCGACCGTGACATCCGCGTGACCCTGTCCCGCACCTGGCGCAGTATGGGGCTGTGGGACAAAATCAAGCTCTTGTATCAGCTCCTGATGTCCCTGGGTGAGGTGGACGACCTGAGCCAGGAAGACATCGAGCGCATGAAGCAGGAAGATGTCCTTAACACCCTGCTGGAGGAAATCGGGGCCATCCAGCCGGTGATTCGGAAAATCCTGATCGATGAGCGGGATCGCTACCTGGCGCAGAAAATCAAAGACGCCCCCGGAGATCATATCGTGGCCGTGGTGGGCGCCGGCCACGTGCCCGGCATTAAGCGCTACTGGTCATCCGACAGCGATCTGCATGCCCTGGAAGTGCTGCCGCCCAAGCGGCCGATCACGGCGATTATCAAGTGGGGTTTGCCGGCCGCGATCCTGGGGCTTTTTATCTACGGATTTTATGCCGGCGGTTCCAAGGCCGGCTCGGATATGGTGCTCTGGTGGGTTGCCGCCAACGGTCTGCTGGCCGGTGTGGGGGCCCTGTTCGCCTGGGGTCATCCGCTGACCATCATTTCCTCCATGCTTTCGGCGCCCCTGACCTCTCTCAACCCGATGATTGCCGCCGGCTGGGTGTCCGGTCTGGTGGAAACGGTTTCCCGCAAACCCAAAGTGCGCGACTTCGAGACCCTCCAAGACGATATCCGTTCGATCAGAGGATTCTGGACCAACAAAGTCACGCGTGTCCTGTTGGTGGTGGTGTTTACCAACCTGGGCAGTATGCTCGGGACCTTCGTGGCGTTTCCCATGTTGGTGCGCGTCCTTCAGGGGATCTAACCCGGGGCAGGCTGGTATGGCTTCAGGGCGCAATGGCCACAATGCGCCGATGGGCCCCTTCCACGACCGTTAGTTTTCCTTGAGCATACAGCTGGATGCAGTACGGATATAGCTTCCACTCTTCGGCCAGACCGTTTTGCTTGAAGGTCTCCAGTGTGTCTCCGGGCTGAATGGCGAAGGCCCGTTGACCGATAATGGGACCTGAATCTTCACCGTAGTCAATAAAATGTACGGTGCAGCCCCCAACCTTGCAGCCATAGTTGTAGGTGTCCCCATAGCCGTCGACGCCCGGGAAGGACGGTAAAATTGCGGGGTGGATATTCATAATGCGGGGCTGGGTGCGATCGGTATTGACCCGATCAATAAAGTAGGGCGTCAGGTTGCGCATAAAGCCGGCCAGAATCAACAAGTCGTAGGGATAGGGTCGCATGGCTTCGATTAAGGCGGCTTCGGCAAGGGCACGGGTTTCAAGAAAAGAGCGGATGTGCCCCGGCGCCGTCCCCGCTGGAAACAGGCGGCATTTGGCGCGCGCATCCTCGAAATCGAAATCTGCGGGCAGGGGCCGTGCTTCCGGATCCCGGCGGTAGTCGCGCAGGACGGCCCCATAATCCACCACGAAGGTCGGGATATTATGGCGGCCTGCGCGCCCCAGGCCCTTGGCCTCCGGGTTGTCGCTGCCCACGAATACGACACGGCCGTCGATGGAATGGTTCTCACAGGCGTCGATCACCGCCTGCAGGTTGGTGCCCCCACCGGAAATGAGTGCTCCGATGCGCAGTTTCGGATTCATGTGCCGTCCTCCTGTAGGGAAATTGATGGCCACGGGATGCCGTGTTGGCCAGTGGTAGCAAATGCCCGGGGGGGCTGTCAAACCTTGCCGGATTTGGCAATAGATTAATATTCCTGAAATACCGCGTCTTTACACGGTTGACAACGATTGGTGGTGTGCGTATAATTCCGCGAAATTTAAAATTTTGTCCAGAGAGGAAAACAATATGGCCGATAACGTAACGGAAATCGATGATGCCCGCTTTGAATCCGAAGTTTTGCAATCCGATACCCCTGTGATGGTGGATTTCTGGGCCCCCTGGTGCGGCCCCTGTAAAGCCATCGGTCCGGTCGTCGAAGAGCTGTCCGGCAATTACCAGGGGCAGGTGAGATTCATGAAATGCAACGTCGATGACAATCCCGCGACACCGGGAAAATATGGCATTAAAGCGATTCCAACGTTGATTTTTTTCAAGAATGGAGAGGTTGTCGACCAAATTACCGGTATGGTGGCCAAAAACAAATTGGAAGAGTCGCTGGGAAAATTGCTGTAAGCCGTGCACGCTAAACCGGCGCCCGTAGGGTGGGGCGCGCCATCCGGGTTAAAATTGCATGCCTGACGAATGAAAATGGGCAAATCAACAGTGTAGGTCCTGTATGAAACGATTTATTGTGCTTTGTGTGCTGATTCCCTTTTTCTGCTCCGGTTGTGGCATCTTCAATCTGTTCTGGGAGGGTGAGGACGATGAAACCGCCCAAACCCTGGCCTGGGACGGCATCGATGATTACGAAAGCGGAGATTATGAAGGGGCTCGGGATGCATTTGAAAAGCTGAAGGATTGGTACCCCTACAGTGATTATGCCAAACTGGCGGAGTTGAAAATCGCCGACGCAAACTATCGCCTCGGCAATTATGAAGAAGCGATATTCGCCTACGAAGAATTTGAGAGTCTGCACCCCCGCAACGAAGCCATACCGTATGTCGTCTACCAGCAGGGGATGTGTTATTTCGATCAGATCGACACGCCGGACCGTGATCAGGAATCGACCCGCAAGGCGTTGGAGGTCTTCGGCCGCCTGGTGCGGGATTACCCCAACGACCTGCATGCCGTCAAGGCGCAGGAAAATATCAATGCCTGTCTGCGCAGTCTGGCGGAGTCGGAGCTGTATATTGGATTGTTCTATTATAAATCCGGCCACTACAAGGCCGCCATGCGGCGCTTTAAAAATGTCTTGAGCCGCTACCCCGATGTGGGAATACACCAAACCGCCCTGCGCCACATTATGGCCGCCGAAGCTTCCCTGGCGGAAATCAGCCGCGCCGACAGCAGCCGTATCCTGCCTTTTTTCTGAGTGGCGCAACGCATTCTGATTCGCTGCCCCGTGCCAACCCATCTTGATGACGCGCCTTGCACGGCGGTCCTCTCCATCCCCGCGGTGAACGCTCTAATAGGTCCTCCTCGACCCGCACTAGGGGCAATAAATTTCTTTACAAATGCATCTGGATAATTTATACCTTCGCGTTTGAATTGACGGGGATCAGATGCCAGCGAAGGGACTTTCGTTATGTCAAAAAAATGTGAGATCTGCGGGAAAAAACCGATGGTGGGCAATCACGTCAGCCATGCCCATAACATTAACAAGCGACGCTTTAATCCCAACCTGCAGTCGGTTCGGGCGCTTCACAAAGGCCAGGCCAAACGCATGGTCGTATGCACCAGCTGTATCAAATCCGGCCACGTGGTCAAGGCCCCCTGAAAAATATCCCCGGGCGGTCTCAACCCGCTTTGGGCTTCTGTGAGCGAGCACTGCAGGTTCAGACATTCAAGCGCCGGACGTCCTGCACCAAATGAATTTTGCGCAGTGAGGAAAGCACCCGGGTAAGGTGGGTCGTGCTGGCCACCGCCAGGGTCAGATAGCTTTCAACCAGCTGGTTTTCTTTGGTCTTGGTATTAACGCTGACGATATTGGCCTCGTTTTTGCTGATCGTGGTGGCGATATCGGCCAGCAGTCCCACACGGTCGTAGGATATCACCACGATCTTGACCGGATAAGTTTCCTGGTCTTGCTCGGTCCAGGCCACTTCGATTTGTCTCTCCGGGCTCATCTTCAGCGCGTTGACACAGTTGGCGCGGTGAACGGTCACCCCATATCCCCTCGTAATATAGCCGATAATCGGATCTCCGGGCACCGGCTGGCAGCATTTGCCGAATCGGATCAGAATGTCGTCCAATCCTTTGACCAGAATGCCGGTCTTGGCCGGTTTCTTTTTCACCTTTCCGATCAGACGGTCAAAAATGGATTCCCGCGGGCCTTTCTCTTCGGATTCTTCAGTTTTGGGCAGAAAGCGCCGAACCACTTGCAAGGGTGTGGTTTTACCGTAGCCCACGCTGGCGATGAGGTCGTCGGCGGTTTTGAAGCCAAAATGTTCCACCACTTCCGACATCTGCGGTGATTTCACCAGGGCGTGAAAATTCAGGCGGTGTTTGCGAAAGGCTTTTTCGCACATTTCCCGCCCCAGCGAAAGGCTGCGGTTTTTTTCCTGGGTCTTGATCCATTGGCGGATCCGGGCGCGGGCTTTGACGGTTTTGACGAACTTGAGCCAGTCCTTGCTGGGATGGTGGCTTTTGGCAGTGGTGATGTCGACCGTGTCGCCGGTTTCCAGTTCATGGCTCAGCGGCACCATGCGGCCATTGACCTTGGCGCCGGTACACTGGTTGCCGACCTCGGTGTGAATCATATAGGCAAAATCGACCGGTGTGGCGCCCTTGGGGAGGGTTTTAACATCCCCCTGGGGGGTGAACACATAAACCTCGTCAGGGTAGAGATCGATGCGCACATTTTCCAGGAATTCGTCGGGATTGCCGATGTTTTCCTGGTTTTCCACGAGGTTCTGGATCCAGGCAATGCGCTTGCTGACACTTTCATCGACATCGCCGCCCTCCTTGTATTGCCAGTGGGCCGCGATACCGGATTTGGCGACCCGATCCATATCGTGGGTCCGGATTTGAATTTCCACCCGCTCGCCCCCCGGTCCGATCACGGTGGTGTGCAATGACTGGTACATATTGGGTTTGGGGCGGGCGACATAGTCCTTGAACTTGATATCGATGGGCTTCCAGAGGGAATGCACGATCCCCAGGGCTTCATAGCAGTGGGGGATGGTGTCCAGGATGATCCGGAAGGCGATGATATCGTAGACATCCTCGAAGGCCAGATTTTGGGTGACCATCTTCTGGTAGATACTGAAATAATTTTTGTAGCGGCCCAGAACCTCGCTTTCCAGATCGTGGGCTTCCATATTTTCCCGCAGAATGCGCTTGACCGTCTCCATATAGGATTCCCGCTCCTTGATATCGGCAATCACACGGTCTTTGATGCGGGCGTATTCATCGGGTAAGAGAAACCGGAAGGACGTGTTTTCCAGTTCGTTTTTCATCCAGTAAATACCGAGGCGGGCGGCGATGGGGGCGTAGATATCCAGTGTCTCTTGGGCAATCAGCCGCTGTTTGCCCTCCTTGTGAAACTGCAAGGTGCGCATGTTGTGCAGGCGGTCGGCCAGTTTGATGAACACCACGCGGATGTCGTCCGCCATGGCCAGCAGCATGCGACGCAGGCTTTCGGCCTGGCGCGCCTGGGAACTACCGAAAGGCAGCTTGCTGATTTTGGTGACACCGGTCACGATATGCTGAACCTCGGGACCGAAGGTGGTTTCGATTTCTTCGGGTGAGGCGTGGGTGTCTTCGACCACATCGTGCAGAAGACCGGCGGCGATGCTGACCGGATCGAGATTCATTTCGGCCAGAATGCCGGCCACCTCCAGGGGATGGGAAAGATAGGGCTCGCCGGACAGCCGCACCTGTCCGTCATGCACCCGGGCACTGAAAATATAGGCCCGGTCGATAATGTCCAGATTGGCATCGGGATTGCCTTCGGCAACCTTATCCAGAATATCGTTGATTCGAATCATGGCGCCCTAATAGGCTTTGGCCCACACCACGCGCTCATTGCTGGGCTGACCGCAACAGATGCAGGGCCCGTCTTCCTGGTCATTCTCCAGTGGAATGCAGCGGATGGTGACATTCAGGTCGTCTTTGATCTGTTTTTCGCAGCGGGCCTCCCCGCACCAGTGCGAAAGGGCAAAGCCACCGTGAATTTCGGGCTTGTCGGCGGAGCGGGGCGTGAAATAGGTGTCGAAGGCCTCCCGGGTGTCCAAGCGCTGGGTGTGGGCCCTGCGAAAGCTTTGGGCTCGCTGGAAAAGATGTGTCTGGATATCGTCCAGCATGGTAGTGAATTCCTGCAGGAACTGCGTCCTGGGGATGGAGGTCTTATGTCTGGGATCATGGTCGCGGCGTCCGACGAAGAGGGCATCTTGGGCGATGTCCTTGGGGCCGATTTCCACCCGCACCGGAATACCCTTTTTGATCCAGTCCCACCCCCGGGCGCCGCCAATCGGGCGGGTATCGATTTCGACCTGCACGGGGCGGTGATGATAGATCTGCGCGCGCAGGTCCGCGGCGAGCTGCTCGGTGAAGGCCATTACCCGCGTGCGGTCGTTGGCGTCGCGATGGATGGGAAGCAGAACCACGTGGGCGGAAGCGATGCGTGGCGGCAGCACCAGGCCGTCGTCATCCGCGTGGGTCATGATAAGCCCGCCGATCAGGCGTGTGGACGACCCCCAGGAGGTGGTCCAGGCGTATTCTTCCTCTTCCTGGGCATTCTGGAAACGAATGCCGGAAGCCGTGGCGAAATTTTGTCCCAGGAAATGAGACGTACCGGCTTGCAGGGCCTTGCGATCCTGCATCATGGCTTCGATGCACAGTGTGTCCACAGCCCCCGGGAAGCGCTCCGTGGGTGTCTTGCGGCCCCGGACGACCGGCATGGCCAGAAAGTTTTCAACAAAACGAGCATAGACGTCGAGCATCATGTGGGTGCGCGCGACAGCTTCTTCCGCGCTGGCGTGGGCGGTATGTCCTTCCTGCCAGAGAAATTCGCTCGTGCGGAGAAAAATACGGGTGCGCATCTCCCAGCGCACCACGTTGGCCCACTGGTTGATCAAGATCGGCAGATCCCGGTAGCTGGAGACCCATTTGGCGAATGAGTCGCCAATGATCGTTTCAGAGGTGGGCCGGACCACCAGCGGTTCCGTCAGCCGGCCGGCCGGCACCAGGCCGCCCTGGTCGTTTTTTTCGAGTCGATGGTGGGTCACCACCGCGCATTCTTTCGCGAAACCCTCCACGTGTTCGGCTTCTTGCTCCAGAAAGCTCAGGGGAATGAACAGCGGGAAATAGGCGTTTTTCACCCCGGTGGCCTTGAACATGTCGTCCATGCCACGCATGATATTCTCCCACAAGGCGTACCCCCAAGGCTTGATGACCATACAGCCGCGCACGGGTGATTTTTCCGCCAGGTCGGAAGCCCTGATGATTTGCTGGTACCATTCGGGGTAGTCCTCGGTCCGTACCGGAGTGATTGCCGTTTTCACCTGCTTGGCCATATGATCTTTCTCCCCTTTATTCCGTTATGCCATGCCGGCCTCACGTTCGCCGCCTTCTGAAAAAAGCCCTTCGCTTTCCGCCTCGGCCGTTGGTTCGGCGACACGCCAAGGGTCGCCTGGGTGCCGGCCGCCGTTGCCGGGTGGCTGAGGATAACATCTGCAGCCGGCCAGGACGGCAATGCCCCAACGGTTGCGATGGGAGGGCATTAGGAGGTGTCCTGTTTTGTGGGATCAGGGTTTTCAAAGCGATCGATTTCCCGCAGGAGGACTTCGACCAGCTTGGTTTCGGGCACTTTGCGAACCACTTTTCCCTTTTTAAACAGGATGCCATGGCCTCTGCCGCCGGCGATGCCGATGTCGGCCTCGCGTGCTTCGCCGGGGCCGTTCACCACGCAGCCCATAATGGCAATTTTAATGGGCTTTTTGAGGCGATGAAGGTGCGCCTCGACTTTTTCCACGACGTCAAAGAGATCGATTTCCGTGCGCCCACAGGTCGGGCAGGCAATAAGGTCGGGGCCGCGGCGGCGAATATCGAGGGCCTTGAGGATTTCATAGCCCACCCGCACTTCTTCTACCGGATCCCTGGTCAGGGATACGCGCAGGGTGTCGCCAATGCCTTCAGCGAGTAGCATGCCGATGCCCAGGGCTGATTTGACGATACCGGCGTACAGCGACCCGGCCTCCGTCACGCCGATATGCAAGGGATAATCGGTCTGCTCCGCCAGCAGACGATAGGCCGCCAGGGTACGGGTGACATCGGAGGCCTTTAGGGAGAGCTTGATCAGGCGAAAGTCGAGGTCTTCCAGCAGGGCGGTATGGCGTAGAGCGCTTTCCACCATCGCCGCCGCGGTCACGCCCCCGTGGCGCTCCAAGAGATCCTTCTCGAGCGAGCCAGCATTGACACCGATGCGGATCGGCACGCCGTAATCTTTGGCGCAACGGACTACGGCGCGTACCTTGTCGGGCCCGCCGATATTGCCGGGGTTGAGGCGCAGTCCGTCAGCGCCCGCCCGGACGGCGCGGATGGCCAAGCGATGATCGAAATGAACATCGGCGATGAGCGGTACCGAAA
>JASFFM010000018.1:0-21609 GCA_050124295.1 Desulfobacterales bacterium
GAGCCTCACGGCCGACGACGTCGTGGCCCTGGGCCAGAAGATCCTCTCCATGGAGCGCGACTTCAACAAGCGCGCCGGCTTCACCCGGGAGCACGACCGCCTGCCGCGCTTCATGCGCCGCGAGGCCCTGCCGCCGCACGAGGTCACCTTCGACGTCGCCGACGAACAGCTGGACACCCTGTTCAACTGGTAGCGCGGGCCGCTAAAACAAACGACGGGAGCGCCCGAGGCGCTCCCGTTTGTATTTGGATCCTTTCGGCCGGCCGGGATGGTGGCGGATCAGCCCAACTTCTCCTTCGCTGAAGATCGCAGCCAATCCAGCCAGGGGTCGAACCCCTCCTCCGTCTTGGCCGAGGTTTCGAACACCGGCATCCCCGGGTGGATCTGCCAAATGTTGTCGGCCGCTAGCTTGACGTCGTAGCCCTCCAGGTAGGGCAGCAGGTCAATCTTGTTCAGAAGGGCGGCATCGCATTCGCGGAACATGAGGGGGTACTTCAAGGGCTTGTCCTCGCCTTCGGTGACGCTCAGGATGACCGCGCGCTTGTCCTCGCCGATGTCGAATTCCGCCGGGCAGACCAGGTTGCCGATGTTCTCCACGATCAGAACGTCGATGGACGCCAGGTCGAGACCGGCAAGGGCCTTTTCGATCACGTGGGCGGCCAGGTGGCAGTCCCCGCCGAACTCGTCCGTGTTGATCTGGACCACCGGAGCCCCGCTGGCGGCTAGCCGGTCGGCATCCTGGGTGGTGCAGATATCGCCCACGATCACGGCGCAGCGGTAGTCTTGCATGAGGTGCCGCAGGGTCTTTTCGAGCGTGGTGGTCTTGCCCGAGCCGGGCGAACTCATGAGGTTCAGCACGAATATTTTATGCGCGGCAAACAGATCGCGGTTGGCCTTCGCCATGCGCTCGTTGGCATCCAGCACCCGGCGCACCACCTTGATCTCCCGCGTCCCGCTGACGCGGGTCTCCACCGGCCCCTCGCCGGGATGCAAATGGTTATGGTCGTGGCCGTCCTTGTGGTGTCGGGCTTTCATTCGGTTGATTCCGTCCAGTAGCATTTTATGCGTCCTCTTCCGCCAGTTCTAGTGATTCGATGTCGAGCTCCCGGCCGGAGAGCAGGGTGATCTCCCCGCTTTCACAGGCCGGGCAGGCAAAGGCCGGTTGATCGATGGTCCACGCGTGCCGGCAGGCATTGCAGCGGGCCCGGACCGGCACCTCCTCGATATGGAGCTCGGCGCCCGCCAGGGGGGTATCCCGGGCCACGACCTCGAAGCAGAACCTGAGGCTGTCGGCCACGATGGCGGACAGCTTACCAACCTTCAGGTTGACCTTGGCCACACGGGCGCCGGTGAGATCGTCGGGAATGGAAGCCGTGGCAATTTCAATGATCTGCATGGCAACGCCCATTTCGTGCATCGAACGCAACGCCTCCTGATGGTTTGGTCGGCCGGGGCTCAATAAAAAAGGTGCCCGCACTGGTGACCATCGGCACGGTCGCCAGCGCGAGCACCTCCCTTATCATTTTTACAAGGTTATTTAAATACGTCGGCGCACAAATCGCCCAGCGCGCCGAGACTTTCACAGACGTGGACCCCGACCGCCCGCATGGCCGCCAGTTTGGCATCGGCCGTGCCGCTATTGCCGCTGATGATGGCTCCGGCATGGCCCATCCGTCGTCCGGGAGGGGCGGTCAGCCCGGCGATGAAGCCCACGACCGGCTTGGTGACCTTGGCCTTGATAAATTCACAGGCCTCTTCCTCGGCCGAACCCCCGATCTCACCCACCATGACGATGCCCTCTGTGGCGGGATCATTTTGGAAGGCTTCCAGGCAGTCGATAAAATTGGTGCCGTTGACCGGATCACCGCCAATACCGATGCAGGTGGTCTGACCAATGTCCTGGGCGCTCAGTTGGTGAACAACTTCATAGGTCAGGGTGCCGGAGCGCGAAACCACCCCGATCGGTCCGCCGGGTTTGTGGATCGGGCCGGGCATGATGCCGATCTTGGTTTCGCCGGGCGTGATAATCCCCGGACAGTTGGGTCCGATCAGCCGGCAGGCTTTATTCTTGAGATAGTTCTTGACCCGCATCATGTCCATGACGGGGATACCTTCGGTGATGGCCACGATCAGGTCGATCCCGCTGTCTGCCGCTTCCATGATGGCATCGGCGGCAAAGGGCGGCGGAACGAAGATCATGCAGCAGTTGGCACCGGTCTGGCCGACCGCCGCGCTTACGGTGTTGAAGACGGGAACCTCATCCATCTTTTGACCGCCTTTGCCCGGGGTGACACCGGCCACGACCTGAGTCCCGTAGGCGACGCACTGCCGCGTGTGAAACTGTCCTTCCCGCCCGGTGATGCCCTGGACCAGGAGTTTGGTATGCTTATCGACAAAGATGCTCACGGTTTTTCCTCACTTTAGGAACCAGAAGGTTTGCGGCTTTGTAAAAGATCCAATATCGGCGCTGCACGGCAATACCCATCATGGTGGCGTACGTTTCGTACGCTTCAGGCTGCGGCATTGGTTTGCCGTATGGAGAGTATTTCAAGCGCCATCCCGATATTGATGATTTACACGTCCATCAGGGTTTAACGATATCGGCCACCTTGCGGGCGGCATCTTTCAGATCCACGGCCGTAATCAGGGTCAGGCCGGATTCCGCCAGGATGCGGCGTCCTTCCTCCACATTGGTGCCTTCCATGCGAACGACCACGGGCACCTGGAGGCCGACTTTGTTGGCGGCCTCCACCACCCCCTGGGCCAGCACGTCACATCGCAGAATGCCGCCGAAGATATTGATCAAAATACCTTTCACATGGGGGTCGCCAAGTAAAATCCGGAACCCGTTTTCCACCATCTCGGCATTGGCACCGCCGCCGACATCCAGAAAATTGGCCGGCTCGGCCCCGGCCTGTTTGATAATATCCATGGTCGCCATGGCCAGACCGGCGCCATTGACCATGTTGCCCACATTACCCTTGCCCCCCAAGTGGATATAGTTGAGGTTGTATTGGGAGGCCTCAACCTCCAGGGGGTCTTCCTCATCCGTATCCCGGTAGGCCTGGATATCCTTGTGGCGGTAAAGAGCGTTGCCGTCAATATCGACCTTGGCATCGAGGGCGATCACGCGATCGTCGGCGGTCAGCACCAGGGGATTGATCTCCACCAGGGAGCAGTCGTAAGCACTGAAGAGTCGGTAAAGATTGTGCAGCAACTGCCCGAAGCCCTTCATGGCGGTCGGCGGCATATTCAACCCGAAGGCTGCTTCGCGCACATGGTAAGGCTGGATGCCGGCCAGGGGATTGATGTAGACTTTGATAATTTTTTCCGGTGTTTCCTCGGCGACGGCCTCGATGTCCATTCCCCCGGCCTCACTGGCCATGATGACGTTCTGGGCGGTGGCACGATCCGGCAGGATGCTCAGGTAGAGTTCCTTGACGATATCGAGCCCCTGCTCGATAAGCACTTTACGCACGAGGCGCCCTTGCGGTCCGGTCTGATGGGTCACCAGGGTCATGCCCAGGATTTCGCCGGCCGTGGATTCGACCTCTTCCAGCGATTGGGCCAATTTCACGCCGCCCCCTTTGCCCCGCCCGCCGGCATGGATCTGGGCTTTGACGACCACAGGAAATCCGGGCAGTTCCTGGGCCTTTAGGCGCGCTTCGGCCGGTGTGAAGGCAACGTCTCCCATAGGGACGGGTACATCGAACTTGCGGAATAGCTCTTTGGCCTGAAATTCGTGGATCTTCATGATCCCTCTCCTTGGGATTACAGGGACGGGAGCCGGTAAAGCTCCCGTCCGGATCGTGTACAGCGCGGGCGGCTTGACCTGTCAGCCCAAAGGCTAGCCGATGACCGCCAGGACCGCGTTTTTAGCCACCGTGTCGCCGCTCTTGAAGCCGATGGCCTTGAGCGTACCGCTACAGGGGGCCGGCAGGGCGTTTTCCATTTTCATGGCTTCCAGAATGACCACCGTGTCGCCCTTTTCCACCGTGTCGCCAACCTCTTTTTCGTAACTGACAATCATGCCCGGCATGGGCGCATTCAGCGGTGTGCCTTCCGCCGTAGCCGCCGGCGCTGGCGACGGGGCAGGGGCGGCGGCCGCTGCCGGAGCGGGTGCGGCGGCCGGGGCCGGGGTCGGCGCCGGTGCTGGTGTCGGCGCGCTCACCGGTGCCGGGGATGCCATGGCGGCCGGAGCGACCGGCACCTGACCGCCGGCCTGCAGGAAGTTGATCACCGGTGAGCCGCCCACTTCGTCCACGGCCACTTCCAGGCATTCATCGTCGAGGAAGACATTGAACTTGCGGGCGCCTTCGGATTGGGCCGGCATTTCAGCGAGTTGGGTCTTTTCGACCACTTCGCCCTTACGGGCTTTGCGGACCAGATTCTCCTTGGCCAGGGCCTCCGCCATGCTGATGGCCTTAACCTCGGCGGGGGGCTCTTCCTTGCCGTACTTCCACTGCAAAAATTTTCTCCCGGTCACGGGATAGATCGCGTACAGCACGAGATCGTCCAGATCCACGGCCAGGTCGCCGATTTCCTCCTTGGCCTTTTCCAGCTCGGGCTCGAGCACCTCGGCTGGCCGGCAGGTGATGGGCTCCTCACCCCGTTCGTAGCCTTTTAGCGCTTTTTTCTGCACTTCAGGATTGATGGGTACGGCCGTTTTCCCGTAAAGCCCGTAGCAGAGGTCTTTCACCTGGCCGGTGATCATCTTGTAACGTTCTTCCGGGGTGTCGAAGAGCACGTTGTTGACCGTCTGGATGCCCACAATCTGGCTGGTGGGGGTCACCAGCGGGATCTGACCCAGGTCTTTGCGCACCCGGGGCAGTTCCTTGTAGACTTCGTCGATCTTGTCCAGGGCGTCCATTTCACGCAACTGGTTGACCAGGTTGGAGAGCATCCCGCCGGGGGTCTGGTGGAGCAGCACGTTGATATCGATGATGGAAACTTTGGAGTCGTCCAGCAGGTGCTTGTATTTGGGCAGGACTTCCTTTTCGAGGATCTCGTTGATCTGGGCCAGTTTGTGGATATCAAACCCCGTGTCGCGGTTGGTGCCCAGGAGCGTCATCACCAGCGGTTCGATGGCCGCATGCGAGGTGCGGTAGGCGTAAGGCGTCATACAGGTGTCGATGATGTCCACGCCGGCCTCGATGGCCTTGAGGTGGCTCATGGGCGACATGCCGGAGGTGAAGTGGCTGTGCAGATGAATGGGGATGTCCGTGGCGGCCTTAAGGGCCTTGACCAGTTCATAGGCGTCGTAGGGGGCGATCAGACCGGCCATGTCTTTGACACAAATGCTGTCGGCCCCCATGGCCTCGAGGTCCTTGGCCTTGTTGATGTAATAATCCAGGTTGTACACCTCGCCCCCCAGCCGCGGCTCGGTCATGGTGTAGCAGATGCAGCCCTGGAAATGCATGCCGTATTCCTTGATCTTGGGCACGACGGTCTGGAAGTTGCGATAGTCGTTTAAGGCATCGAAGGTCCGAAAGATGTCCATGCCGTTTTCGCAGGCCCGATCCATGAAAGCGTTGGCCACGTCGTCGGCATAGTTGCGGTAACCCACCAGATTCTGGGCGCGCAGGAGCATGGAAAAGGGGGTCTTCTTGAAATAACGCTTGAGGGTCCGGATGCGTTCCCAGGGATCTTCGTTCAAAAAGCGGTGCATGGTGTCGAAGGTGGCCCCGCCCCAGGTTTCAACGGCCCAGAAGCCAATCTCGTCCATTTTTTCGGCCACCGGGATCATGTCTTCGGTGCGGCCGCGGGTCGCAAACAGCGACTGGTGGCCGTCCCGCAGGGTGAGGTCCATCACCTTGAGGGGGTTTGCCGCCGCCGGGCGTTCCGGGCCGTAGTTCATGTCGGTCATTTTGAGTACGGTGTGATCGCTCATTAAACCTTCTCCTTAGTCAGAATATAAATAGCAAAACTGCGGTTATCGGTTCTGGTCCGTGCCACCGTCAGGGCCGGTGGAACACTTTTAGTTGCATCATGTTGCCCATCTGCATGAGGGTCTGGCGACCGCTCATACCCCACAGGTTGGCCGGACCGGCCGGGGCGGGCGATGGGGCCGTTGCGCCCTCGCTCGGCGAAGCGGCAGCCTGCATGCAAAGGGCCGCTTCTTCGGTTTCGATGTAGGCGGTTACCGCGGCGATGGCGGCCGCCATTTTCTTCTTCTGGTCCATGGGCTCTCCATTCAAATGGGTTTACGCGTCGCCCGCTGGGGTCGCGCGCACCGGCAATATTACATGGGGATATTGCCGTGTTTTTTCGCCGGACGCAGCTCGCGCTTGGTGCTCAGGGCCTCCAGGGCATCGACCAGGCGTGGCCGGGTTTCGCTGGGCACGATCACGGCGTCGATATAGCCCCGGTTGGCGGCGCAATAAGGATTGGAGAAAAGCGCCTCGTATTCTTTGATCTTTTCTTCCCGCTTGGCCTTGGGGTCATCGGCCCCTTTGATTTCCTTGCGATGAATGATGTTGGCCGCTCCGGCGGCACCCATGACCGCGATTTCCGCAGACGGCCAGGCAAAGGCCATGTCGGCGCCCAGATCCTTGGAGCACATGGCCAGATAGGAGCCCCCGTAATCCTTGCGGGTCACCAGCAGGAGCTTGGGCACCGTGGCTTCCGAATAGCACCAGAGCAGTTTGGCGCCGTGGCGGATAATACCGCCCCATTCCTGATTGCTGCCCGGCAGGTAACCCGGCACATCGGCGATGGTCAGCATGGGAATGTTGAAGGCGTCGCAGAAGCGGATAAAGCGGGTGGCTTTATCGGAGGCATTGATGTCCAGACAACCGGCCATGACCTCAGGCTGGTTGGCGATAATGCCAAGGGTCCGGCCGTTCAGCCGGGCAAAACAGACCAGAATATTCGGGGCGAAGAATTCATGGGGTTCGATAAACTCACCATTGTCCACGATGGCCCGGATGACCGCTTTCATATCGTAGGATTGGTTGGGGTTGTCCGGAATGATCACATCCAGCTCAGGCGTGGTGCGTCCCGGTGGATCGCCATTGGGGACAATGGGCGGATCTTCCATGTTGTTGGCGGGCAGATAGGAGAGCATGGCCTTGATGCGTTCGATACAATCGGCATCGCTTTCGGCCGCAAAATGGGCCACGCCGCTTTTTTCATTGTGGGTCATGGCGCCGCCCAGCTCTTCGAAGGTAATCTCCTCTCCGGTAACCGATTTGATCACCTCAGGGCCGGTAATAAACATGTAGCTGGTGTTCTTGACCATAAATACCCAGTCGGTCATGGCCGGCGAGTAAACGGCTCCCCCGGCGGCCGGTCCCATGATGGCGGAGATTTGCGGGATAACGCCCGATGCGGCCGAATTGCGGAAAAAAATCTGGCCGAAGCCGGACAGCGCGTCGACCCCCTCCTGGATGCGGGCGCCGCCGGAGTCGTTCATGCCCACGAAGGGGGCTCCCGCTTTCAAGGCCAGATCCATCACCTTGCAGATTTTCTGGGCGTGCATTTCGCCCAGGCTGCCGGCCCGGGAGGTGAAGTCCTGGGCAAAGGCGAACACGGTGCGCCCATTGACCCGCCCATGGCCGGTGACGACCCCTTCCGATGGGACATCAACCTTTTGCATGCCGAAATTGGTGCAACGATGGGTGACGAACATATCGATTTCCCGGAAGGTACCGGCGTCAAACAGGACATCCAAGCGTTCGCGGGCCGTGAGTTTGCCCTTTTCTTTGTGCTTGGCGACGGCCTTCTCCCCGCCCATCCCAAGGATGGCTTTTTCCTTCTCCTTGAGCGCGTTGATTCTATCCTCCGTAACACCCATATGATCATTCCTTTCCCCCGCAGCGGTGCTGTCGAATCACGGGTCCCTACGATTGATGTGCCATTATTAAAATCAGCGGTGCAAATTGCTGTGCGTGTTTAACCCCCCTGGATAATAAATAGAATTAATCTAAATCCTATGGCGTCTTAAGGATTGTCAAGGAAAAAAAGAAGTTCATTGGCGGCTGCGGCGGGCGCGATTTCGCCCCGTTCCACTTCCCGTTGGTAGCGGGAGAAATGCCGGCGAATATCAGGATGGCGCAGAAAGCGCTCCCGCAAACCTTCGTCCAACAGCGCCTGCAGCCAGTCAAGGGCCTGAAGGCGGCGTTTGATCAAAAATTCGCCCGAAGCCTGCATGCGCTGCCGATGTTCCAGTACCGTTTGCCAGACGGTCGCCACCCCCTCCTGCGACAAGGCACTGCAGGTCAACACCGGCGGCTGCCAGTTGGGTGAGGTCGGTGAAAGCAGGTGCAGCGCCGAGGCATAGGTGCGGGCCGCCTGGCGGGCTTTGTCCACATTGTCGCCGTCCGCTTTGGTGATGGCAATGGCATCGGCCAGCTCCAGAACCCCTTTCTTGATGCCCTGCATTTCATCTCCAGCCCCGGCCAGCATGAGGACCAGAAAAAAATCCACCATGGACGCCACGGCCGTTTCCGACTGGCCGACCCCGACCGTCTCGACGATGATGACGTCGAACCCGGCGGCTTCACATATGAGCATGGTCTCCCGGGTTTTGCGGGCCACGCCCCCCAGTGTTCCGCCGGAAGGGCTGGGCCGGATAAAGGCATCGCCCTGCACGGCAAGTTGCTCCATGCGTGTTTTGTCGGCCATAATGCTGCCGCCGCTGCGCATGGAGCTGGGATCGACGGCCAACACGGCCAGCTTATGGCCCTCTCGAATCAGGGCCATCCCCAGGCTTTCGATGAAGGTGCTCTTGCCCACGCCGGGCACACCGGTGATGCCCAGGCGAACCGCTTTGCCCGTATGGGGCAGCAACTCATCCAGGATGGCGCGGGCCGTGTCCTTATGGCGGTCGAGGGCGCTTTCGATGATCGTGATGGTTTTGGAAAGCAGCCGGCGGTCGCTCGCCAGGACGCCGTTTACGTAGTCCTCGGCAGAGGCCTGCTTGGCCATTAGGCCTCCAGCGCGTTCAAAATTTTATTGGCCGAATCCGTAATCGGTGTTCCCGGCCCAAATACGCCGGCGACGCCCTGGTCCTGCAAAAAAGCGTAGTCTTTAGGTGGAATGACGCCCCCGACGAAAACGAGAATATCGCCGCCGTCGCGTTGTTTCAACTCGCCGATGAGCTCGGGCACCAGGGTTTTGTGGCCGGCTGCCAAACTGGACGCGCCCACCATGTGAACATCATTTTCAATGGCCATCTTGGCCGCTTCTTGGGGCGTCTGGAACATGGGACTGATATCCACGTCGAATCCCAGGTCGGCCAGGGCCGTGGCCACCACTTTGATGCCCCGGTCATGGCCGTCCTGCCCCATTTTGGTCAAAAGAATGCGGGGGCGGCGGCCCTGTTTGTCCGCGAACCCGTCGGTGCGCTTGCGCAGGGCGGCGATGATCTCGCTGTCGCCGAATTCTGCGGCATAAACCCCGGAAATACACTGGGTCGTGGCCACATAGCGGCCGAAGACCTTCTCGATGGCATCGGATATTTCACCGACCGTGGCCCGGGCCCGCACGGCCGTAATGCAGGCCGCCATCAGGTTGTCGTCGGTTTCCGCGGCGCGGGAAACCGCCTGCAAAGTGCGATTGACATCCGCGCTGTCGCGGCGGGATTTAAGATCTTCCAGCCGGGCGATCTGTTCATCGCGCACCGTACTGGGGACTTCCAGCACCTCCAGTGGTTCTTGATCGGGCAGCTGAAATTTGTTCACCCCCACGATGACGTCCAGCCCCTGGTCGATGCGGGCCTGGCGCCGGGCGGCCGATTCTTCAATGCGCATTTTGGGCATCCCGGTTTCAATGGCTTTGGCCATGCCGCCCAGTTCTTCCACTTCGTTGATGATTTTCTCCGCCTCGCGGTAAAGGCTGGCGGTCAGCGCTTCGACGTAGTAGGAGCCGGCGAGGGGATCGACCACCTGGCAGACCTGGCTTTCGTGCTGAACCACAAGTTGGGTGTTGCGGGCAATGCGGGCCGAGGTATCGGTTGGCAGCCCCACCGCTTCGTCGAAAGAGTTGGTGTGCAGCGACTGGGTGCCCCCAAGGACCGCGGACATGCATTCCAGGGTGGTGCGGATGATGTTGTTATAGGGGTCCTGCTCGGTGAGGCTCCAGCCCGAGGTCTGGCAGTGGGTGCGCAGCATGGTGGATTTAGGATTCTGGGGGTTGAACCGGCTGATCAGCTTGTGCCACAGGAGGCGGGCGGCCCGCAGCATAGCGATTTCCATGAAAAAGTTCATTCCAATGCCGAAGAAAAACGACAATCGCGGGGCAAAGGCATCGATGTCCAGGCCCGAGGCCATAGCCGCTTTGACGTATTCCACACCATCGGCCAGGGTGAAGGCCAGTTGGAGCACCGAATTGGCCCCGGCCTCCATCATATGGTAGCCGCTGATGCTGACGGTGTTGAACTTAGGCATGTTCTGGGAGCAATAGGCGATGATGTCCGAGACGATGCGCATGGAAGGTACCGGCGGGTAGATATAGGTGTTGCGGGTCAGAAATTCTTTGAGGATATCGTTCTGAATCGTGCCGGTGAGTTGGGACTGCTTGACGCCTTGTTCTTCCGCAGCCACGATATAGCCGGCCATGATGGGCAGCACGGCGCCGTTCATGGTCATGGATACGGACATTTGATCCAGAGGGATCTGGTCGAAGAGGACCTTCATGTCTTCGACGGAATCGATGGCCACGCCGGCCTTGCCGACATCGCCGGTCACGCGCGGGTGGTCGGAATCATAACCGCGATGGGTCGCCAGATCGAAGGCCACCGAGAGGCCGCGCTGGCCGGCGGCCAGGTTGCGGCGGTAAAAGGCATTGGACGCCTTGGCCGTGGAAAAACCGGCGTACTGCCGGATGGTCCAGGGACGTCCGGCATACATGGTGGCCATGGGCCCGCGAACATAGGGCGGCATTCCCGGCAGGGTGTTCACGTGTTCAATCCCCTCCAAGTCTTCCGCCGTATAGAGCGGCTTAACGGGGATGCCCTCCGGGGTGCTCCACAAGAGGGAGTCCACCGACTTGCCCTTCATCTGTTTTGTCGCCAGTTCTTTCCATGATTTCAGTTCGGGATGTTCGGCCATGTTTAGACTCCTTTTAATCGTGTTGCGCCAATATGCATATTAAGTGATGCGCCCCCGTCCTGGTTGGCGTCCATCTTATGGGAAGACCTTTGGGGGCCTGGGCGAGGTGTCAGGGGCTTTCCGTCGGGCGGACAATGGCCCGCCAGACCATGTCGAAAAGGACCTGGGACTGGTCGGCCAGGCCCTCCTGCTGTCCCCTGGAGACCCACATGAAAAAGGCGCGCTGGACGCTGCCCAGCATAAAATCCAGCAGAACACCAGCCCTTACATGGGGATTTAAGATGCCCTCGGCCTGGCCCTTTCTCAGCACTTCCAGATAGAGATTGATCATCCGCTTCTGACGAAAGGTCTGATCCGACATCCAGGTCTGCATGGGCAGGGTCATGAAAAGAATTTTGCCCAGGCCCTGATGGCGTTCGTAATAATCCAGCTGCAGCCAGTAGACTTTGCGCATTTTTTCTTGCAGATTTTCGATCCCTTGCAGATGATCGGTGATGCGCTCGGTCAGGTTGCCCAGCCAGATGTCTACGAAACTAAACAGCAGGCGTTCTTTGCTGCCGTAATGTTTGTAAATGGTCGTGAAGCTGACGCCTGCCTTGCGGGCCACATCGCGAATGCTGGCCTTGTGAAAATCGGACTGGGAGAAAATATCCAAGACCGCTTTTTCGAGCCGTGCCTTAACATCCGGGCGAAGCTCGGGGCTGGGGCGGTCCTCACAGTGGCTTGTGGCCTTGAGCAGCATGGGTCTCCTGTTCCCCGCACGGTCGCCAGGCAAGGTATCGTTAATACTCGTTATCAAAAGATATATCGAATGATTACAAGATGTAAGCTGCCACGATGGTGGATCGATACTTCGAAAATGAACGATTGTTATCCTGTGAGCGCTTAGAAAAATCCCGCTGGACAAGCAACGGGATTCGTGAACGGATTATCTTCGACGACCGGCGTGCGACAATCCCCTGCACCTGCTCATGAATCCGATCCTAACGTTCGCAAAGCTCCACCAGTACGCCATTGGTGGCCTTGGGATGTAAAAACGCAATTTTGGCGCCCCCGGCGCCGACGCGCGGTGTTTCATCGATCAGGCGGATCCCCTTGGCCTTGAGTTCTGCCAGGGCCTCGTCGATATTGGCGACCCGAAAGGCCACATGCTGGATGCCCTGGCCTCTTTTTTCAATGTACTTGGCCACCGGGCCATCCGGACTGGTCGATTCCAGCAGTTCCACTTCACTTTCGCCCACCGGGAAAAAAGCGGTGGTCACTTTCTGGGCCGCCACCGTTTCCGCGCCCTCGAAGGGCAGTCCCAGGATATCGGACCAGAAATTCTTGCCGTCATCGATACTGTTGACGGCGATTCCCAGATGGTCGATTTTGAGAATTTGCATGGGGTCTCCTTTCTAAAGGGGGGCATTTTGCGCGCCCTGCACAGCGTAAATGGCGTGCCTGCTCTTGGGCCTGGCCCTTGAATACCACAGGCCGGCATGAAGGTCCAAGGAAAGAAAGCTGGCACGAAAGACGTCTATTCCGTGCCAGCTATCGGTTGCGATGGTATCATTCGACGATGCTCGGGTTGATATTCTCAGGAGCATCCGCCGCGGTTCAACTGCGCGAACCGGCCAGACCGATCGTGTTCAAGGCCTCTTCGATTTCGCCCAGAATGGTCGGATCGTCAATCGTGGCCGGCACCTTGTAGTCCACGTTGTCGGCGATCTTCTGGATGGTGCCCCGCAGAATTTTACCAGAACGGGTCTTGGGCAGGCGTTTGACCACCGTGGCCGTCTTGAAGGCGGCCACGGGACCGATGCGGTCGCGCACCATCTGGACACATTCCTTGGTAATCTCGTCAGGGCTGCGCGTCACACCGGCGTTCAAGACCACAAAGCCGATGGGAATCTGACCTTTAAGGCTGTCTTCCACCCCGAGCACGGCGCATTCGGCCACATCCGGGTGGTCGGCCAGAACCTCTTCCATGGCGCCGGTGGACAGACGATGGCCGGCCACGTTGATGATGTCGTCGGTACGCGACATCACGAAAGCGTAGCCGTTTTCATCGATGTAGCCCGCATCGGCGGTCTTGTAGTAGCCCGGGAATTCTTCGAGATAGGCTTCTTTATACCGTTCGTCAGCATTGTAGAGGGTCGGCAGGGTTCCCGGGGGCAGAGGCAGTTTAACGACCAGGGCGCCAATCTCCCCTGGTGGCATCTGCTTGCAATTGGCATCGACGGATTGCAGGTCCCATCCCGGCGCTGCTTTGGTGGGGGAGCCGTAAATGACCGGAAACTTGTGCAGGCCCATGCAATTGGCGGCAATGGCCCAGCCGGTTTCGGTTTGCCACCAGTGATCGATGACCGGAACCTTCAAATTGCGTTCCGACCATTGGATCGTATCGGGATCCGATCGTTCTCCGGCCAGGAACAGGTATTTGAAGTTGGAAAGATCATATTGTTTAATCAGCGCGCCTTCAGGATCTTCGCGTTTGATGGCGCGGAATGCCGTGGGCGCCGTAAACAGCGAGCGGACCCCGTGCTGTGAGATCACCCGCCAGAAGACGCCCGCATCGGGTGTCCCCACCGGTTTGCCTTCAAACAGAATGGTGGTGCAGCCCTTGAACAGCGGGCCGTAGACGATATAGGAATGGCCCACGACCCAGCCGACATCGCTGGCCGCCCAATAGACATCCCCGGCGTCCACATCGTAGATGTTTTTCATGGTCCATTTCAGGGCCACCATGTGGCCGCCATTGTCACGCACAACGCCCTTGGGCTGTCCGGTGGTGCCCGAGGTGTAGAGAATATAGAGGGGATCCGTCGCCGCCACAGGCACGCAGTCCTGGGGCTGGGCAGTGGCCATGGCATTCGCCCAGTCCACATCGCGGCCTTCGATCATGCTGGCCTTTTCCATGGGACGCTGCAGGATGACGCATTTTTCGGGTTTAGCGCTGGACAGTGATATGGCCTCGTCCAGCAGCGGTTTGTAGGCGATGACCTTTTTGACCTCGATGCCGCAGGAAGCCGATACCATGACTTTGGGCTTGGCATCTTCAATGCGGGTGGCCAGTTCCTTGGCGGCAAATCCACCGAAGACCACCGAGTGAACCGCACCCAGCCGGGCACAGGCCAGCATGGCGATAGCGGCTTCCGGGATCATGGGCATGTAAATGATGACCCGATCCCCCTTGGTGATGCCCTGGTTGACCAGGACACCGGCAAACTTCGCCACCTCATCGCGCAACTGGTTATAGGTGTATTTCTTGATCGTATCGGTTA
The DNA here is from genome assembly GCA_050124295.1 of Desulfobacterales bacterium. Lineage (GTDB taxonomy): Bacteria > Desulfobacterota > Desulfobacteria > Desulfobacterales > UBA5852 > JABZFP01. The sequence goes on from JASFFM010000018.1 coordinate 14,318, forward strand.
CCGGACTGTCATAAATGAGCGCATTCTGTTCACCGCGCCCGTTTTCGATGTGCAGGTCCAAGGCATTATAACACGTATTGCAGATGCCACCGGTAAACCAACGGTAAAAAGGTTTGTTGGAGTCATCCAGAACCTTGTCCCATTTTTTGTACCAGTGGCAGTCCTCGGCCGCTTCACCCCAGAAGGCATCCGGGTCGTTCAAGGATTTCGCATAGGCCTCTTCATACAGATTGGTCATGGATCGCTTTCCTTTCTGTTTTTATCCGAGTTGCCGAAAACACCCCCGTTCGGTTTGCATTCATCGCATCGGCGAAGCCGCAGAGTCGCATGCGCGGGGCGCTATGCTCGGATTGGCCAGGCCGTTCCCCTATCGGGTGGTGGCCTTGGCGGCCAGCGGCATGTCTGGGGCTTTTTCCGCTTCGCCGGAGATCCACGGTTTGCCGACCGGAAGAATGTCTTTACCGAAAACCTGGAGAAAAATGACATGGGCCATCATGTACCAGGCTGCAGCAGCGCAGGCCATCAGTTCATAGCCGGCAACTTTGGTGAGGGCGGGATAGCCGAAGTGTGCGAGATCGAGTAGAATAAATCCAATCAGAAGGAGCGTGAAGGTAATCGCCATCGCACCGTGGATGCGCATCGCGGCCACCCAGAGAATCGCCGTGTAAAAGGTCCAGGCAACGAGGAACCAACCTACATCGGTTCCACTTGATTTGTAAATGCCAAAATGGTTCAGCAGGAAGATAATGCCGAGGGCGATCCAGAAGGCGCCATAAGAAACAAATGCGCTGTAGCCAAAGTTGTTACCGCACTTGAATTCCTGAAAACCGGCAATCAATTGTGCGCCGCCGCCGAAAGCGATGGCCAGGGCCAATACCGGCCCGAGACCCATCCAGCCCACGTTGTGGAACTGCAGAACCATTGTCGTCAAACCAAACCCCGCCAGACCGACTACTGCTGGATTACCCATCTGTTGCTGCTCTGCCATGTCATCCTCCCTTAGGTATAATTGGTTTAGGCTTTGGAGCTTATTGCCTGCGGGAGATGATTCGCGCTCTGCGAAGCACCCCCGGCTTGAAGCGCCGTTCCTTTGCTCGACCGGTCTATCTTTTGAACGCCACCTCCTTTCACGGTCGATGTTCGGAAAGAACCTGTTGTCAGGAGCGCTCCGAAAAGGATGCCTATGGCAGTGCAACTCATATGCCACAAAATTTAAGTTTTATAAAGCCTTTTAAGGATTAATATATTGGTAACGGTTGGAAGGCCTTTCGACCCCTGAATCAAATTCATAAAAGCGACTTAAATGTCACGATGGCCAGGCTAAACGCCCTTAGTAAACTGATATTAATAGCAATATAAATGGCTGGACAATATTGTCCCAAAAAAAGACAGTTATAGCCCGTAGGCCTTCATCTTCCGAAACAACGTCCGCCGATCGATGCCCAGAAGCGTGGCCACACGGGCCCGATGCCACTGATGGGCTTCAAGCATCTGGATGAGGTGGCGTTTTTCGTAGTGGGCCATGGCTGCTTTCAAGGAAAGGGTCGGGTCCGATGGCGGGTCGAGCCGGGGATGATTGGGGGTCGGCGATGCGGCAAGATCGGTCGATTCGACTGAATTCAACGTAATGAACCGGTGGACGGCATTCTGAAGTTCGCGCACATTGCCGGGCCACGCCCGCTGCATCATGGCCTGGATGGCATGCTCCGGCATTATCGGCAGGGTGTCGTCGTCACTCAATGATTGCAGAAAATGCTGGATGAGCAGGGGGATGTCCTCGCGTCGTTCACGCAGGGGCGGCAGGTGAATCGGAATAATGTGGATGCGATAATAAAAATCTTCCCGCAGCCTGCCCCGGCGGACTTCCTCCGTTAGGTTGCGATTGGTGGCGGCAATGATGCGCAGGTCCGGGAAGATGGTTGCATTGCTGCCGATGGGGGTGTAGCCGCCCCCCTCGATAACGCGCAGCATTTTGACCTGCAGGTTGGGATTGGTTTCTCCGATTTCGTCTAAAAACAGGGTACCGCCTTCAGCTTCGGCCAAGAAACCCGGCTTGTCCTTATGTGCTCCGGTAAAGGCCCCTTTTGTGTGCCCGAAAAATTCGCTTTCCAGCAAATTTTCAGGGATTGCCCCGCAATTGACGGGAACAAAGGCCTGTCGTCGGCGATCACTCAATTCATGGATGGTATGGGCAACGAGTTCTTTGCCGGTGCCCGACTCGCCATAGATGATGACGTTGGCGCTCGAGGCGGCGGCCTTGAGAATCACCTGGTAAACGTCATGCATGGGCTGGCTTTTGCCGATAATGCGGCCCAATCGGCCAACCCCTTTCAAGGAGGAGCGCAGACGCAGATTCTCCTGGCGCAATTGGGCCTCGCTGACCCGCAGCGCCTCCTCGGCCTTGCGGATGGCGGTAAGGTCGAAGAGGATGCCCCGTAGACCCACCAGCGTACCGGAGCGCATGATCGGACTGGTATAGACCATGGCCGGAAAAAGGGTTTGGTCCCTACCCTGAACGACGGCTTCAAATTCCATGGGCCCCTTGCCGGTCATGATCTGACGTAAGGCGGCGGCGGCCTGGGGGCGGGATTCGGTGCTGAAAATATCCAGGGGCGTCAACTTCTCCATGCGGGATGCCTGGCCCTCGGCCAGAATGTCCAGGCCGAAGCGGTTGATGAAGGAAAAGCGCTGATCCTGATCCGTTTCAAACACGGGCTGCGGCAGAAGATTTGCCAGTTCGCGGAATTTTTGCTCCCGGCTGCGCAGGGTGGCCTCGGCCTGCTTGCGCTGGGCGATCTCCTTTTTCAATTGCCGGTTGGAGGTCTCAAGCTCCCGGGTGCGCTCCAGCAAATCGGCCGTGCGACGAGCGATCTCCTCTTCCAGATGCTGACGGTAACGGCGATTTTCCTGCCTCAAGCGGGCCCGCTCGAGGGCGTTTTGGATGGCGTGTTCCAGCACGGCCATATCGAGGATCGGTTTGGTCACGAAGTCGTGGGCACCAGCCCGCAGCGCCTCAATGGCATCCTGCAAGACCCCCGTGCCGGAAACAACGATCACGGGAATTTCGGCCGCCTCCTGCTGCAAGACTTCCAGGAAGGCCAAACCATCCATTTCGGGCATCCGCAGATCCAGCAGGATCAAATCCGGTGACCGCTCCCTGAAAAGGGCCAGGCCCTCCTTGCCGTCGCCGGCCTGTAGCACTTTGAACCCGCTGTCCTCGAGGTAGGAAGCAATGCTGTCCCGGATGACGGCTTCATCATCGATGGCCAGGATTGTCACCGGCCGGTGGGCCGAAGAGGGCATGGGCAAGCGTGTTTTTCGCATGGTCAGCTTTTTCCTTGCGGGATCGCGGCCACGGCCGGGTGCGCATCCAGCGGCAGGCGCAGGACGAAACAAGCACCCTGCCCGGGGGTGGAATCCACGGTCATGGTGCCGCGGTGATGACTGGTAACGATAAAATAGGACACGGACAGCCCCAGACCGGTGCCAACCCCCACGTCTTTGGTCGTAAAAAACGGCTCGAATACCCGCTTGCGGGTCTCCGTATCCATGCCCGGACCGTTATCCTCCACCTCAATGCGCACAAACTGTTGCTCCCGGCGCAAGCGCAGGGTAATCCGCGGCGCTTTGGCCGGCGTTCGAACCGGCCCGAAGGCTTGCGAGGCATTGCGCAGAAGATTTAAGATCACCTGGCCGATTTCGGTGGCCACGCAGGCAACCAGGGGGAGGTCCGCTTCGAAGTCGCGCCTGATTTCGATTTCGCGAAAATCGTATTTTTTGCGCAGATCATAGTCGTGGGCCGCCAGGGCCACCGTTTTATCGAGCAATTCCGCAAGGGATGTCGGCACCATCCGTGAATCACTGGGGCGGCTGAAATGCAGCATGTCGGAAACGGTCGTGGAGGCCCGTTCGCCGGACTGGCGAATACCTTCGATAAAGCGGATGATCCCTCGTTCTTCAAGGTAGCCACGAATAGCGGCCAAATCGGCGCCCAGGCTTGCCGCCGCCGCCTGATTGGGTTCCAGAGCGGGATCGAGGCGCCGAATGATATTTTGTGCGCTCTGCAGGATACCGCTCAAGGGATTGTTGATTTCATGGGCCATACCCGCCGCCAGGCCGCCCACCGAAAGCATTTTTTCGGTTTGCACCATGGTATCCTCCAGGCGCACCCGGGCGGTGACGTCATCCACCCGGATCACGGCGCCCTCCATGGTTTCGACATCGAGCGGATAGATCATGATATCGGCATAGTGGATTTGGTCGCCGACCGGGAAGGCGACTTTCTCGGCCTGGCGTAACGACCGCTCGCGAATGGCCTGCTGGACCATGTCATTGAAGGGCTCCAGAAGCGGATAGACTTGGGCCAGATTGCTGTGGCGGGCGTCGCTGCTGGTGATGCCGGTGGCTTTTTCGGCCTCGCGATTCCACTGGGTGATGCGGCCCCATCGATCGACCCCCACGAGAACGGAAGGCATCGAGTCGATGATACTGGCCAGATAGTGCTGCAGGTGCACTGTTTTCAGCTCCGCCTGGCGGGCTGCGGTAATGTCGTTACCGATACACAGGCAGCCTACCAGCGTGCCGTGGTTGTCACGAATGGCGCGGTTGGTCCACGATATCCAGGCCCGCTTCCCGTTTTGCCGGATGGCTTCGGTCTCGAAGCTGGGGTGATTTTCGGGACTGGTGTAGATATGCTGCGTTTCTTCGGAAAGCTGTTGGCCGTTGCTGTCGACGACGGGGATCAGCGTCCCCAGAATGGGGCGCCCCAGGATGCGCTCCTCGGCATGGCCGAAAAAGGTTTGCGCGAATTCATTGAAGAAGGTAATCTCGCCCGCCGTGGACAGCCGCAGAATGATGCTATTGGCGTTTTCCACCAGTTCCCGGTATTTGGCTTCGCTTTCCCGAATGGCCTCCTCGGCCCGCTCTCTTTCACGGATCTCGCTTTCCAGGTTGTTGTTATAGGCCTCCATGCGTTCCATGAACTGGTTGAAGTAGTTGGCCAGGTGGCCGATTTCGTCCCGGGAGCGGCGTTTCATGCGGACCCCGTAGTTGCCCGCCGCCCCGGAGGAGAAGTGATGCATGAGCTCCTTGAGGGGGGCGGTAATGGAATTGCTGATGGTCAAGGTCAGGGGTAAAACGATGATAAAGGACATCAGCACGGTGGCCAGAATCAGGCGGTGCATGGTCTTCAGGGGCGCATAAAATTCGTCCAGATAACTGGAGGAGGCCACGATCCACTGATATTCGGGGATGTGATTGAAAATCACCAGCTTTTCGCGGGCGTCATTCGCCCCCGGCGTTTCCCACGAATAGGTGATTTTGCCGCTTTTGCGGTTGCAGATCTCGCGGACGAATTCCAGGCCATTGCGATCTTTGGCGTGCAGGTAATTGCCGCTCACTTGGGGGTGCAGCACCATATTGCCCTGCTCGTCGATGATATAGGAATAACCGGTCTGGCCAAACTGCAGGGAAAGAATGCTGTCACGGAAGTCTTCCACGTTGACCAGTTCGCGAAATTCTTCACGATAGGATGAAACCGAAATAATCCAATCCCAGGGCGCGAAATAGGTCATGTAAAGGGCCTTGGGACGCGCCCGGGTTTCACCGGGGTTCATCCAGTCATACTCCAGGTAGCCGTCCTTGCGCACGGTCTGCTCGCGAATGAAAGCGTACTCGGACAGATTGGCGCCGATCAGGGCTTGTTTGGGATGGACATCCATGACCCCGGCGCTGTCCAGACAATAGATGTATCCGGTCGTGCCGATGGGCTGACTGAGGAGAACTTCCGCCACCCGCGCCCGGGCCTCATCTTCGGACAGGCGCCCGTCAAGGGCTTGGCCATGAAAATACGTGGCGATATCCAGGTTTTTTTCGGCCACGGCGCGCAAATGGTTCTTGATGGAGGTGGTCGCGGATGTCCGCACCATGTTGAGAATGGTGGTGGTGGTGTTCTGCAGCTCGCTTTCGATGTTGGCTTCCAGGGTCTGGCGTACAACGGAATAAACCACGAGACTGCCCAGGGTGATGCACAGAATGAAGACCGCCGAGTAGCCGGCCAGCAGCTTGTGCTGAATCCGCAAATCCCGAAAAAATTGGTAAAACGGCATGCTGACACCCTCCTGAACAAGGCGGGATTATCCTGCGGCGGCAAGCGTCCATGGCGAAAGGGGCATGCGGCCGCCAAGGATCCCCGGCGGCCGGATCAACGAAAGCGGTCCATCACCCTTTGGAACCCGGGCAGGGCGTTGACAATCGTGTCATCATCGACGCAGAAGGCGATGCGGAAATGGCCGGGGCCTAAAAACCCGCTGCCCGGCACAACCAGAATCAGTTCTTCCTGCAGGGCCTGCACGAATTGCACATCATCGGCAATGGGGGTGCGCGGGAAGAGATAGAACGTGCCCGGCGGGGTCACAAAATCGTAGCCGGCATCCGCCAGCCCTTCGCACAGCAGGTCGCGTTTGCGCCGGTAGAGGGCGATATCGACACTGGCGCCCTGCAGACAGGCAACGATTTTCTGCATCAGGGCCGGCGCGTTGACAAACCCTAAAATCCGATTGGCCAGCGCCATGCCATTCAGGATATGGTCATGATGGGCGGCCGCCGGGTTGACCGCCGCAAAACCGATGCGTTCTCCCGGGATGGAGATGTCCTTCGAATAGGAGGTTCCGATAATGCTGTTGGCATAGCAGGCGAAGATACTGGGGACCCGGTGGTCGTCGAAAACGATTTTACGATAGGGCTCATCGGAAACCAGATAGATCGTGCGATGGAAGGCCGCGCTTTTTTCTTCCAAAAGCCTGCCGAGTTGCTCGAGGCTCTCACGGCTGTAAATCTGGCCGGTGGGGTTGTTCGGCGAGTTAAGCAGAACGACCTTGGTGCGCTCGGTGATGGCTTGCGCGAAGGCCGCCAGATCCAGCGTGAAATCAGAACGGGTGGCCACCGTCTTCAAAACGCCGCCGTGATTGTCGGCATAAAAGCCGTATTCGACGAAACAGGGCACCGGCGTCAGAACCTCATCCCCCGGGTCGAGAAGCGTTTTCAAGGCCACGTTGAGGGCTCCGGAAGCCCCGCAGGTCATGATGATTTCGGCCTCTCCGACGGCGACGCCCTGATCTTCGGAGACCTGCCGGGCAACGGCCTGTCGCACGTGCGGATAGCCTGTGTTGGGCATATAGCCGTGCTCGCCGCTGCAGGTGCAGGCGATCTCGGCGAGGGTTTTATCGAAGCACTCGGGGGCTGAAATGTTGGGGTTGCCGAGGCTGAAATCAAAGACCTTGGCAGCCCCGTGC
>JASFFM010000019.1:0-21101 GCA_050124295.1 Desulfobacterales bacterium
ACGTCCCGGGCCCAGGCGAAAGAGTGGGCTTTGCGGGGCACGTGTTTCATATCATCAAAGGTGGCGGCGGTGATATTCAACTTTTTCCAACCATCCTGGCCAAAGGTAATGCGGGCACTTTCCGGGTAGATGTCAAAAAGATTCAGTGTTTCACCTTGCGGATTGCCGATCGTTTCATATTCCAGCCCGACCCCTTTGTTGCGGTACCGGAGGTTGAGCCGATTGTTGAGCTGCAGGACATTGACCATTTTTGAATGCAGATAGACAAGCGCACCGGACACCTGTCGTGAATGATGCCGCAGTTGGGAGAGAAAGCTTTCCACGGTCAACTGTCGCGTGCGCTCCTCCCGGACATACTGGGCGGCGTTTTTGACAAATTCGATTTGCGCTTCTTCGATGCTTTGATTAGGCAACCGTTGGGAGACATAGTCATAGAGGGCACTGTTTTTTTTGAAGAAATGCTTTTTGCCCATCATGCGATCCAATTTTCCCAACACCTTGTTGCCGTTGCCACCGACGAGATCCTCCAGGGTAAATCTTAAAATCGGCTCGGCCCCGGAGAGCGATTGCTGGTTGAGAAGTGTACAGTACATGGCCATGTGCTGCCCGGTGGATAAAAAGATCCAGGGGCAATTCAAGCGAAAACTGTATTCCAGATATTGGTTGATGTCTTCCTCGAGGACATCGGTCCAGGATTTGACTTCCACGATAATGCAGGGGTTTTTTTCTTTGAAGAGCACAATGTCGAGACCCTGATGATCAAAATCCATATCGCGCAACAGGTTCCAGCCAATGGTCTGCAGGATAGGGATAATGACTTTGCTTTTGATATTTTCTTTGTTGCCCTTGCGACCGGCAATGATGTGTTCTTCGACCTGGATGGATTTTAGATGGGTGCGCAATCTTTGAAAGCTCATGGCTTGGTCATCCCTCGAGGGTTGATGATGTGGGATTGCCGGTGGCGTGTTGCCAACCTGTTTCGGCGGCCGGTGCTCGGCCACCGCCGGTGTGCGACCGCATTCCTGATGAAATATTGGCTCATGCGCGTTTTTGTTCTGAAGAATAGGCGGCCGGATGGGCCCCTCCGACCCTCCGGGCGGTTGGATCGGACCGCTTGTCTAGCCGACCCGATCCGAGCCACCATAGCATATAACACCCCGTGGGGAAAGTGGGGGAAGGTGGCATGGCAAGGATGCGTGGGGCGCCAAGGGCGTCTGGATGCTTTGTGCGAGATTGTCAGCGACGTCGTCGTCGGGGGGGCAGTCGGCGGGTCGATTAAGCGAACGACAGCGCCACGCGGTAGCGGCGCTACCGTTCGCATGGTCGGACGTGTTGGATCTAATGGTCAGGCGGCCTGTTCCAACTTGGCAATGGCTTCGCCGGTCAGCACCTCGTCGATATCCAGCAGAATCTTGACCTGCCCGTCCATGTTGGCCATGCCCAGGATGAAATCGGTTTCCACTTTGGTGCCGAAGGATGGCGCCTCTTCGACCTCTTCGGCTTTGATGTTCATGACCTCCGAGACCGCATCCACGACGATGCCGACCTGGATGGTGGTTTCCCGGCCCTGAATTTCGACCACGATGATGCAGGTGCGCTCGGTGTATTCGGCCATGGGCATGGCAAAGCGCAGGCGCAGGTCGGATACAGGGATCACCTTACCACGCAGGTTGATGACGCCCTTGACGTATTCCGGGGTTTGGGGCACGGAGGTGATCGGCATCATGCCGATGATTTCCTTCACTTTCAGCAGTGCAATGCCGTATTCTTCGTTTTCGAGAGTGAAGGTCAGGTATTTCCCTGCCAGTGCGTCGTTCATTGCGTGTTCCTCCCATCGCTGGATGGTGTTGCGGGTGAGGGCCGGGGGTGGCGGCCTCCCGATATGTTTCCAGGACGATTCATGTGCGGCCCTAGAAATCCTGAAAGGCTTCGCTTTCCTTGTCCCCGAAGGGGATGACCTGTTCGGGAGCCACTTCTTTGGCCCTAGCGGCTGGAGCGGCGAGTTTGGGGGCCGGCGGCTTCCGGGCCACCCGGGCCGCCTTCGGCGGGGCGGCGGCGGCCTGCTTGCGCCGGCCCTCGACCAAAACCACCAGTTCATGCACCATATGCTTCATCTGTTCGGCCTGGGCGTTCATTTCCTCAGAGGCGGAAGCAGACTCTTCGGCGGTAGCGGCATTCTGCTGGACGACCTTGTCCATTTCGGTGACGGCTCTGTTGATCTGTTCGACCCCCTGGGCCTGTTCGGTCGATGCGGCGGCGATTTCGCCCACGATGTCGCCCACCTTTCCGGCGGATTCCGCGACTTCCGAAAAGGCGCCGTTGGCTTTGGACACCAGCTCGGAGCCGTCCTGCACGCGCTTGGCCGTATCCTGGATCAGCTCCGAGGTGTTTTTGGCCGCCTCGGCGGCGCGAATGGCCAGGTTGCGGACTTCATCGGCGACGACCGCAAATCCGGCTCCGGCTTCACCGGCCCGGGCCGCTTCCACGGCGGCATTCAATGCCAGAAGGTTGGTCTGGAAGGCGATTTCGTCGATGGTCTTGACGATTTTCTGGGTTTCTTCGCTGGCCTTGTTGATCTGGCCCATGGATTCGGTCAAATCGGCCATCTCGCCGGTGGCACGCTCGACCACCTTGTTGGCATCGATCATGAGATGATTGGCCTGTCCGGCGTTATCGGCGTTTTGTTGCGTCATGGAGGCCATCTCTTCCAGCGATGCCGAGGTTTCCTCGATGCTGGCGGCCTGTTCGGAAGCCCCTTCGGCCAGGGACTGACTGGCGGAAGACACCTGCCCGGAAGCCGAAGCGATTTCGTCTGATCCCCCGTTGAGGGACTTGATGATGTTGTCGATGGGTTTGGCGATGGAGCGGGCCATCAGCCATGCCAGGGTGATGCCGGCAATGGCAATGATCGCCATGGCGGCGAAAATCGGGGCAAAGAGAGCGGCGGCTTCATTGGCCACGTCATCGATGTAAATACCCGAGCCGATGATCCACTGCCACTGGGGAAACAGCTTGACATAGGATATCTTGGGTTGTGGCTCGTCTACACCTGGCTTGGGCCACATGTAGTCCACAAAGCCGGCACCGTCTTTTTGGCAGACTTTGACCATCTCCAAGAAGAGAAACTTGCCATTGGGGTCCTTGACCCCGGAAATGTCCTTGCCGTTCAATTGAGGCTTTATGGGATGCATGATCATGCGCGGCGTCATGTCGTTGATCCAGAAATAATCCTTGCTCTCATAGCGTATGGCCTGAACAGCCTCCCGGGCCTGCTTCTGGGCGGCTTCGATGGAGATCACACCCTTTTCCGCTTGGCTGGCGTAATGGGCCACGACACTGTGGGCAGCCTCCACCAAATGACGGGTTTTGAGGTATTTGGCCTCAAACGTGTTGCCTTTGATGGTGGGGTACAGCCAGGCGAAAATCGCGGCAAACGCGAATACGATGATGATTCCCAGAAATAGAATTCTGGTCGATAATTTGAACCTGTTAAGCATGGGTTGCCTCCCCGCAAAAATAAATATGTTCATCCGTCATGCGCAATGAAATGGTTGCGGCAACACCCTGGCGATGGCCTATGCCGGCCTTGGCCTGGGGTGTTGCATCCAAGAGGGGTATCGACCGTTTAGAGGCATACTTGAGTTTTTTCTGGGCCTGGTGACGGTTGAATCACCCCTTGGCGCTCAAGCTTCGATCCCACGCCCATTGACCAAAGGGGCCGGGAGGCGACTTTCCGGGCTCCATAAACAAGGTGTGGCCTGGCCAGCGATTCTCCCCTGCGGCCCCTGAGCATGGCACGCTTGCTCCTCGGATGAGGTTTGGTTTGGCGATCGTGATGGGTCGTTGCCCCCGGGCCGGTAACGATCTCGGTCCCTTTTGGCGGTTTGATGGCCGGGAGATGCCTGATTTCGTATGCCTGTTCGGCCCTTGCACATCGCGGTTGGTGCGGCTAGGTAGATATTTTTGGGGCGGCCTAAAGGCGGTCTATTGACCCTATGGACAAATTATGTCATATGGTTTCAGTAGATTACGAATGCCTTTTTCATCCGCGGGGCTGTTCGAAAAACCAGGGGAGGAAACCTCCGGGCGAACAGGCCGTTTTCATTGTTGGGGGGAAGGTCATTTGGCCGGTTGCGAGCATGGCAAACGTGTTCATACGGGAAGGGATTCATGGATAAGGTTCTCATTGTCGATAGTAATGCGGATTCGCTGAAATCGCTCAAGGATGGTCTTGATAAAATGCATCAGTTTGAAGTGCTGATTGCGAGCGACGGAGAGGAGGCCATCCAGATCTTATCCAAGGAAAAAGTGGCCGTGTTCGTCACCGATGTCAATACGCCCACCTATGACGGTCTGGAACTTCTGGCCTTCATGACCCAGGAGCATCCCAATACGCCCTGCATCGTCATGACCGATTACGGCAAACCTTGGTTTCGCAAGCGAATGGATCAACAGGAGGTGCTCTACCATCTGGAAAAACCTTTCGAGATCGGCGCCCTGGCTTCGGCCATTTTCGTGGGGCTCAACTTGCGCGATGAGGGGATGAACTACAAGGGTATGACCATGGCCAGCATTCTGCCACTCATTGAGATCGAGCAAAAAACCTGCCGTATGGAGGTCAAATCGGCCGGCAAGGGCAAGGGCTATCTCTATTTTGACGAGGGCGTCCTGATCGATGCTCACCTGAAGGGTAAGACCGGCGAGAAGGCGGCTTTGGCCATTTCCGAATGGGACCGCATTGCCATCAAGTTTTCCGACCTTCCCCGCCGCCGCACGCGCACCCGCGTCAAGACCCATCTGATGGACATGGCCGGCGCCACCTGGATGCGGGAAGAAACACAAGCCCTTCCGGAGGATGAACCAAACGGCGAAGGCGCCGTCCTGGAAACTTCCACGAGCCAGACCTTGTTGGACGAAGAAGCCGGCCAAAGCATTCTGTCAAGCTCGATCGAAGATTTCAAATCCATCAAAGGCTATAAGGCCGTCGCCATTTTGGATGCCAACGGTGATATCATGGCTGCCGATATTCTGGACGAGCAAATTGATCTGGAGCGCCTGGCAATCGGTATCAGCAGCATTTTCTCGGTCAGTGAAGAGGTTGCCGGCCAAATCGGTTTTGACCGCAGTCAGGCGCTTACCCTGCACACGCGCAGCGGCATTATTCTTCTGGTGACATCGGAGCTCGAATCGGCGGTCGGTCTTCGCTTGATGGGTGTCACGACACCTGACGGCAATTGGTTTTACATGAAAGTCCAGCTTGAGAATTTATTTCCCAAACTTATTTCAGGGCTGGGGTAACACGATCCCACGGGCTGGTTAACCTGCATTTTTCCACGCCGACATCCCTTTTTAGACATTAAGGAGCAAGCCATGCGTCCTTTTTACGGACTCATTCTATTGGCGTCCCTTTTTCTGATGGCGACCGCTCCGGTCTGGGGCCAAACCCTTGAGAGCGAATTCCTGGGGCTTTCCTGGGGGGCCGACATTCGTAATCAAAAAGGCTATCAATTGCTGTATGAAAAGGGCGATCTGCGCTTCTATATCCAACCGGATACGGCCAGAACGGTCAAGGGGTTCCAAATTGCCCGGGTGATTTACGGCACCCAGCAGCACCGTTTTTATGCGGCCTTCCTGTTGATCGACGCCATGGAAACCTTTGATGATATCAAGGCCTACATGGAGAAGCGCTATGGATTTCCCAAAGTCTCCTGGTCAGCGGCCGGTGATCAGACAACCTATCGCTGGAAATACAAGACGATTCGCATGAAGCTCAAATTCAACCAGCAGGACCGACGCATGAAATTGGCCTTTTACTTCATGCCCATTGCGAAAGAGGTCAACGAGAAAGAGGCCGAAGCCCATCAGCAGAAGTCGCTTCAACTTCTACCCATTGAACGGGACAAGAAGCCGGAATCCATGCCGCTGCTGGTATTTTAATCCCTGCCCTGCAAAAACCGTCTTTGCCACTGGAATCCGAACCGGCCCCTGGGCCACGCCGGTATCGGGACACCATCCCGTGAAATCGGTTTGACAAAGCGCATGGAACCGGTTATTCAACTTATGGGTTAATTCTCATAATTTTTAGTGGCCGGTCAGGCGGTTCAGCGACTTCGCACCGCCTTTTTCGGAATCGGTTGGTTCGTCTTGCTGACCGTCTCCTGCGGTCCACCCGACCGGCGATCCTCAATTTATCCCAATCTGTCCTCCGGGCAGGCGCTGCGGGGAGGCAACGTGCGCCACGCTGTCATGGGCAAAATCATGTGGGTCGATCTGGGCCGGGGAACGATTGAAATCGAATCCGTCCCCGATGACCTTTATGCGAAGGTTTTCTCCGGCGTGGGGCTGGCGGCCCATCTGCTTTACGAGCGGATTCCTGGGGGTGCCGATCCCCTGGGGCCCGATAATGTTTTGGGTTTTGTTTCCGGTTTGTTGACCGCCACGGGCAGTTTGTTTACCGGGCGCTGGATGGTGACCGGCAAATCCCCGCTTACCGGTGGGTGGGGCGATGCCAACTGCGGCGGCAATTTTTCGCCGGCCATCAAGCGTTGCGGCGTGGATGGGATTTTTTTCAGCGGAATCAGCCCGCGCCCGGTCTACTTCTGGGCTGCCGAGGGGCGGGCCGAATTGCGGGATGCCGCCGACCTATGGGGCCGGGACACATTCGAAACCGAAACCCTGTTGCAGCAGCAGGCCCCGGACCGCAGCCTGCGGGTTGCCTGTATCGGACCGGCCGGCGAAAAAAAGTCCCTGATCGCCGGTATCGCCAACGACCGCGGTCGCATGGCGGCCCGCGCAGGGCTGGGGGCGGTCATGGGCGCCAAACGCTTGAAGGCCGTCGTCCTGGGCGGTGGGCAGCGTATCCCGGTGTACGACCGGGAGGCCGTCAAGGTCCTCAGCCGCCGGTGCAACGAATCGGTCCAGTTCGATCCCCCCTTTTTAAACGGCATCATGATGGCCTATACCGGAACGCTCATGCGCCGTATGCCATTGCAGATGGCCTTTGACGGGATGCTGTACAAGCTCATGCTGGACAACTACGGCACGACCAGCCTCAACCAAATCTTGGTGGAGGTCGGCGATACGCCGATCAAGAACTGGAAGGGCAGCAACGAGGATTTCAACCGGGAGCGATCGGAGAAGCTCAGCCCGGAGATATTCACAGACCCCATGGTGGTCAAATACCATTGTTACAGCTGTCCCTTAGGATGCGGCGGGCTGATGGCCAAAAACAGCCCCTGGCCCGGAGGGCACAAACCCGAATACGAGTCGGTCATGGCGCTGGGGGGCCTGCTGCTAAACGATGATGCGGAAAGTATCTTTCGCCTGAACGACATGTTGAACCGCGCCGGCATGGATACCATTTCGGCGGGGGGAACGGTGGCCTTGGCCATGGAATGCTACGAAAAGGGTCTTTTGACCCGCTCGGATACCGATGGGTTGGATCTGAGCTGGGGCAACAGTGCCGCCATTGTCGCCCTGGTGGGCAAGATGATCCGGCGGGAGGGCATCGGCGAGCTTCTGGCGGACGGCGCCCGTGTGGCGGCGCGGAAAATCGGCAGGCATGCCGATCGCCTGGCCATGCACGCCGGAGGCCAGGAACTGGGAATGCACGATGGGCGCTACGACCCCGGGTTTGCCTTGCACTACAGCGTCGAGCCCACCCCGGGCCGCCACACCATCGGTTCCCAGATGTACTACGAGATGTTCCGCCTGTGGGAGAAGATACCGGGTTTGCCGGACGTGAGCCTAATATATACCAAGGGCAGTAAATATGATGCCGATGAGGATAAGATTGTTGCCGCAGCCGCCTGCAGCCGTTTCATGAATGTCCTCAACGGCAGTGGTACCTGTCTGTTCGGGGCCCTTTTGGGGGTGGAGCGTCTACCGCTCTTCGAATGGCTCAATGCGGCGACGGGATGGCAGCGGTCACCGGCCGACTACATGGCCATGGGCGAGCGCATTCAGACCCTCAAGCAGGCCTTCAATATTAAACACGGCATTGCCCCGAAATCCTTCAAGGCCAACCCGCGCACCCTGGGTATCCCTCCCCCGAAGGCGGGTGCCAACGCGGGGCGCAGCGTCGATATCGATGCCCTGATGCGCGCTTATTGGCGACAGTTCGGATGGGATCCGGAAACAGGCCGCCCGGGCAAGGCGATCCTTGCCCGCTGGGGCATCCATCACGCGCACGAGCAAAGCAGTCGAGACGGCCATGAGCTACCGGATCACCGATAAATGTGTGGGCTGCGGCATGTGCCCTAAAATCTGCCCGGTGGCGTGTATCAGCGGGCAACCCCGCAAACGCCACGAGGTGGATCGGGATCGCTGTATCGACTGCGGGGCCTGCGGCCGCATTTGTCCTCACGGCGCCGTTCTGGACGATCTCGGGCGGCGCTGTGAGCGTATCCGACGCCGGGCGCTGCATTGGGCCAAGCCCCTCATTGATTACGTGCTGTGCATGTCGTGTGCGGCCTGCATCGATGCCTGTCCGACGGCCTGCCTGGCGGTGACCTTTACGCAGGATAGCGAAGACCGGAAAGCCTATCCCTGGTTGGCCCACCCCAGCCGGTGCATTGCCTGCCGGTTCTGTGCGCAGGAGTGTCCGGTGGAGGCCGTCAGGATGAAGGCCGTGGCCGATATGGCCGCGGAGGAGAAGAAATCTCTGGACGGGCCATTTGCCTCCGGTGTATGACGATGGGCAGTACTGGGGCGCAGGGTCGGGCTTCCTTGCCGGCAGCCTTTCCAGCGTCCGCCGCCAACCGGCAACTGATGATTTCGGCCGGTGTTCATTGGAGGACACCGCGGGCCCCATCCGCAAGGGCGGAAACGATCAGGGCCAAACACGCGGAGAGGTGTGTGATCGGCGGACGCACCCAAGGTGACGCCGACCCGCGTCTCATTCTCTGATGGGCCGCGCCATCCCCCCGGCGTTCAATAAGACGGCAGGGCCAGGTTCTTGGCGTTCAATTCCACATGCACGCTTTTTCCCTCGACCAGATCGACCTCCGCCTGCCAGGCACATTTGAATCCGGCGATCATGCTGGGAAATGTAACCACCACATAATAGCGACCGGCGGGAAGGCCGCTGAAGGTAAAGGTTCCGTCCGGGCGGCAGAGTTTGTCGTCCACGGCATAGCCGGCATCGTTTTGCTTATCGCGAAAGTTCACGAAAAAGTCCATGTGCACACTGTTGAGCCGGTCCCGGCGCTCCCAGGGTTTCATCGCCGAATTAAGATCGACCGCCGGCACCTCGGCCGGCTCGCTGGTCAGGTAGACCCGCACCCAGTCGCCGTAGACGACCTCGCCCTTGGGCGTCGTCAAGCTGACCCGGCCGGTGATCGTGCCCGCCTGCGCATGGGCGGAGGCGGGGGCGCCAAATACGATGAGCAAGATGGCTAGAACAAGGGTCGAAAGGGCATGTGGGCGCATGGGCACCTCCCGTGGCGGCGACTAAAATTAGCATATGTTCATAATTATGATAGCCGAGCCCGTCGAACGTGTCAAAGTCTATTCGGGGACAGGGACGCCCGCCACTGTTCCTCCTGGGACGTCTCGCCGGGTCGGCGGGGGAAAAGAGGCGTTTTTGATCCGGCTGCGCTTGTGAAACGCCGCCCATCTTCCCTGGGACCCGCAGGCGAGCTAAGCGTTGCAAACCACCGCCAATGGATCTGCTAAAAGTGGTTTCAAAACCTCAGATCGTGTTCGAGAATAAGGCACGATCTGATGAGTAAGCGGAGCATATATAATGATATGTGAGCATTGGGAAGAAGCCCGCAACGCTGTTATCGGGCGCCAGATGGAGTTTTGAAATCGCTTCTAGTCGTAGGCCGAGCATTAGTTCTTCGATGGTTTTTTCCAGGAGAAGTAAAATCTGTCGGGTGGGTCGAAAGTCGCGATGGCCGTTTGCGGCCTGATTTTCTTCTGGTCGTCATAAGCGCCCCCAATGGGGGGAGCCGCTGCCGGTGGCCAACCGCAAGACTTGTGATCGGCGACGCGGGAACCTCTCTGGCGAACGCATTCCGCACGAAGCAATCACCCCCAAGGATTTCGATTGCCGGCGCGAAGACGTATAGGGCTGATGCGGCGTTCTAAGTCTTTTCAATGCAGCCGAGGCCCGTTGACGCCCGTCCAGGAAAGTGAAGCGCTTTGAATGACCATCGGGTTGAAACGGACGGGGCTCAAACGAGGGCCATCGGATCGCGGGTCTGCATAGACCGCCGGTGATCCTAAAAGATTATTAGCAAGCCCCAGGACGGCCTGGCTATCAACTATGCACCTTTTTTGGCGGCGTAAAGATATCACCCTAGCTTGGCTAGTTTATACTTCCTTAAAAGACGATTTTTTTCAGTTGGTTAGAAGATATCCGTGTGGTTGCGCACGCTGTGCGGCGGCTTGTTTCAGGATGTATTCTATCGCGCGGGCAGATGTATAAAAAAAGGCAAGTCCATTGGGATCGTGAATCGGAGAATTCTTCCGGGCGATTGAGCAGAATACTTCTTGACATGAATAGGGAAAAACCCTATATCAGCGCGACTTGGATGCCGATTTTCAGCCATTTAAGCATACCGTACGCGCCGGAAGATAATTTCGCGGCAATATCGTTATTTATCTGATCTACGCATCAAACCATGGAGAAAAGGAGAATTAGAATGAATAAAGGTGACTTGATTAATGCCGTAGCGAGTGTTGTGTCTACTAAAAAGGAAGCTCAGGAAGCCGTCGATTGCCTCTTCGAAACGATCAAACAAGCCCTGCAGAAAAACGAAACCGTGCAAGTTGTTGGTTTCGGCAGTTTCAAAGTCAGTCGACGAGATGCACGCAAAGGCCGCAACCCGCAAACGGGAGCAGAAATTCAGATCGCGGCGCGCAATGTCCCCAAATTTGTTGCCGGCAAAGCCCTGAAGGATGCCGTAAACTAGCTTGCGTGAGCTTATCGATTGAACGCGGCGGCGTGGCCATTGACCACGCCGCTTTTTTTTTGTATGGCCTCATGTGGAATAATACAACGGCGGGCGGGGTCCTCGCAATCCGCCCATGTCTCCTGCGAGAATCCCCATGGCCAATCCTAAAGATTGCCGCGTGCTTGAACACCCTGCCATCGCGGTGTCGGCAATGCGCTACCCAGCAGGAGGACGTCCATGTCACCCAAACATACCCCTTCCGATCACGAAAACAGGAAGCGACTGGTCGCCGAGGTGCGCAAAAGCAGGGAGCAGCGCGAACGGACCTATCGCGAGCAAGCCCTGAAACTCTATCCGTGGATTTGCGCCCGCTGCGGCCGTGAGTTCAGCGGGAAGAAACTACGCGAACTTACCGTTCACCACAAGGACCACAACCATGACAACAATCCTCCGGATGGCAGCAATTGGGAATTGCTCTGCATTTACTGCCATGACAATGAGCACTCCCGCAATGAGACGGCCGATGGATACGCCGAAGCACAGCCGGGTGAATCCGCAAAGGCTGATTCAGGATTTCGCCCCTTTGCCGATCTGGAAGCATTGTTGAAGAAAAAGTAATTGCACCGGAAAGCAATCGTGTGTCCGGGTCAAAAATCCGCCACAAGATGACGATGGAACTTCTTCGACAGGAAATCCGCACGCTGGCCGAGAAACTGAAGCGTTCTGGCCCCCCGCCCGGCAGCGTGGAAGAAACGACCCTGATCATCCTGCTATCCATCGAGGCCAAGGCGCAAATGGTAACATGCGCCAAAGACCTCGACGAATGCTTCGCCGAACTGAACCAATTTTGGCTCAATTCGATTGACTGGTGTTCGCAGTTGTCGAAGGAGATCGAAAAGCTCTTGATCATCCAGGAAGAATTGTCCATCGGCGATCCGGGGCAATCTTCGGTTTCATGACCTGCCGGCAATCCCTTTTCCAAGACGGGTGGTGCTCCACGGCGCCGACGGATCACGGAAGGCCAATCCAACATAAGCATGGGCGGTTACGATCGGGCCCTGTTTGATTCCCTGCGGGGAATTGCCGGGCAATGCTCAAGGGGTCGCCACACCCATTGTGCCTGGGATTATAACGGCACAGATACAATGGGTCTTCAGCCCTTGGGACCGGTTTCGGGTGCCCAAGCCCTTTCGCGCGTGCGCACCTGCTTCGTCGAGGCTAGCGCGGTGCCGCCGGATCGCGATGCCCGTGGGTTCGGATAAAAAGATGGTTTGTCGCGCGGCGCATGAAGCGGCTGCACGAAGAGACCCCATGCATCTGGATGGCGCCTGCCAAGCGCGAGGCCCTGCTCCGCAGGGTCACCACCCGACCATCCGGCCCATCATCGTGTGTCCTGAGCCGCTCGGCCTGTCGCGCCGGATCAGGAAAATTTCGACCCCCTTGTTTGACGAGGAACATCATCATCAGGGCCGGTGTTGATTTGCCCTTTCCCAGGCAAGGTTTTTCCGATACAGTGGGTATGGTCTAACCCGGATAGGGCACACGTTGGAGGCCTTCATTGACAAGGCCTTGCGGCGCGCCGCGGTAGGCATGCTTCCGCAAGCGCCCGATCACACCGTCCAAGCGAAGCCGCAGGCTTGCCCACCGGGTTAAATTGGTATGCGCAGCGTTCTGCAATGCGCCGCTTACAACGGGATGCCGGACCCCTTGAACGCAACCTTCCCTTAAGACAGGGAACCAATTGATCCCAGCAAGGGGGCATCCATACCTTATAAGAAATGTTCGCGCTAAACGCCGTTTTTCGGGAGTGCGCATGGCTATCATGATGCAGTTTCCTGACTTTTCCGACAAGATCGTATTGGTCTACCTGATGGGACGCCCGCCGGACGATGGTGTGCTGCTGCAGCAGGCGGTTTTTGAAATGCAGGCTGGCCGGCCGTTTATCATCGGTGAATTTGCCGAAGGTGCTTCGGCCAACGATTGGGTGGCCGGCGTTCGTACGGCCCTGGCTTGGGATACGGTACAGCAGTATTTTGTCTTCGATTCCATGGAGGACTACATGGCGCGCGCTTCCCAGGCGTACAATGCAGAGCAGTTCCACTAAAGATGTCCCAAGCCCCCGTCCAACGCTCACGATCATTAATCACGGGGATAGCGGCAAACCGCATCCGTATTGCTGAACAAGGGTGAGAGACCCTTTTTCCCGGCAGGACCGCAGGGCCCCGCCTCCCGATCCGGGGATTTAAAATCATGTGCCGGCAGGCAGCCTGCCGTGCGGCGACCCCATCCTCAGATTGACGGCCATGACCGACATGCTTGTCAAACTCTATGATCTGCCGCCTGAACCCCCCTCTCTGCCGCGTGGGATCGTGGTACGCCGTGCCCTGGGACCGGAGCGGCATCAGGTCCTCGCTTGGGTGGTGCGGGAATTTTCGCGGGGGTGGGCGGATGAGTGTGGGTTGGCTTTTGGCCGCCTGCCGATCGCCTGCTTTATCGCCCATCGGGGTCATCAACTGGCAGGATTTTGTGTCTATGATGCCACGGCCCGCGGCATGGCGGGGCCGATCGGGGTGGCCCCACGATTCCAGGGCCAAGGGGTTGGACGTCACTTGATCCTGACGACGCTCAATGACATGGCGGCCCGGGGCTATGCCTATGCCGTCGTAGGATGGGTCGGGCCGGCATCTTTTTTTGCCCGCACGGTCGGGGCGATTCCAATCCCCGATTCCGGCCCGGGCATCTACCGCGATCTACTTTCTGCCGCGCCGTCCCGCCCCGGCCCGGATTCATCCGAATGAGGCCGTTGGATGGCTGCCGCGCACCGCGCTTCTAAAGGAAGCCTGTCCCGCGGTCATCGGCCCGCGCGACGGCAATCAAAACGGCAGGGGGTGCTCCTAAGGGATGATCAAAGCCCAAGTTCCGCCACCGATCGACAGGCGGGGTTGGCATACCCTGCCCACGCTTGCGATGGTGTTGGGTCATGACCAGCGTCCCGCTCCCAAGGGGATGAATTTCCCGTTTTTGCCATTTAAGGCCAAGCAAAGACCACGGCGCTAAGATCAACACCCCCGGCAGCCAGAAATCATGACGATATCATCTGCGCCAACAAGCAAAAACCCATCGCCAAGGGCGAGGCCACCCCTGCAGCGGCGGGGTAATCTGGATCAGTTGCGTGGGGTCATCATGATCATCATGGCCCTGGATCATGCCTCCTTTTTTATCGCCCGGATGCATTCCCGTGAGTTCTGGGGAACGACGCTGCCGGATTACCCTTCGGCCCTGCCTTTTTTACTGCGGCTGGTCAGCCATTTCTGTGCCCCCGGGTTTTTCTTCCTGATGGGCGTGGGCATGGCTTTGATGGCGGACGCCCGCCTGCGGGCCGGCTGGTCGCATGCCCGCTTGACGCGGTTTTTCCTGGTCCGCGGAGCGCTGTTAATCCTTCTGCAGCTGCTGGTGGAAAATCCGGCCTGGGGGTTGGCCTTCGTCTTTGGCGACCCGGGTCGCTTCATATCCCGTGGCGGGCCCTTGCCGGGTGGCGGGGACGGAGTGGCCATCTATTTCGGCGTGTTGTTTGCCCTGGGGGCCGTCATGATCGTGTGGGCGCCGATGTTGCGCTGGCACCGGGGACTGCTGCTGGCGCTGGCATTGGGAACCATTGGATGCTCGCAGTGGGTGATGCCGGGGCCGGAGGCATCCAAGACGTTGTACCACGAAGCGCTGCGCCTTTTGATGGTGCCGGGGCGCACCGGCCATGTTATCGTCTTCTATCCGATGATTCCCTGGCTGGGGGTGACCGGGCTGGGACTTTTTTTCGGCCGCTGTTTGGCAACACCCGAAAAAAAAGGGCGTCCTTACCGCTGGCTGGGCCTAACGGGATTGCTGCTGCTGGCACTATTTGTCCTGGTTCGCGTTTGGGGGGGGCCTGGCAACTTACATCCACCGGATCCGGGATGGATCGGTTTTTTTAATCTGACCAAATATCCGCCGAGCCTGGCATTTTTGTTGCTGACCATGGGGGTGAACAGCTTGCTGCTGACCGGGCTGTCTCTCAAATTGGTTGAACAGTCGTCTCTGTTCAGGGTAATTTCAGTTTTTGGCCGGACGCCGCTTTTTTTTTACGTCATTCATCTCTATCTTTACGCCATGATGGGCTGGTTGGTTCCGGCCGGTGTCTCTGCGCCGCGAATGCTGATATACTGGTTGGCCGGGCTTTTGGTGCTCTACCCGCTGTGCCGCCTGTACGATGGGTTTAAAATACGGCTTCCGGCCAATTCCATTTGGCGCTATTTCTAAAAGCCCCCTGGCGCCCGCGCTGCTAGCCAAAACCGTGACACAGGAGGATTCATGCAAAGCCAGATTGCACACAAATTGAAGTTGCGGTATGAGCCGGTGGCCTTGACCTGGGCCGATACCCCACCGGCCAAAGCAGCTCGGTTCAAGGAGGGCAAGTGGGGCTGCGTCATGTGGATGTTGGCCCGGGCGGCCAGGGGCGGGATCGCCGCCTGCGGACGCAAAACCTTCGGCTGCTTTGGTGGCGGCGTGGGGCTCGGGTTTGGGGACGTCTACCAGCAATTCCCAGGCGGGGAGGAGGGTTTTTGCCATTTCCTCTCCATCGGCAATGACCAGTGGGAGACCGGCCGGCAGATGGCAGCGAAGGTCAAGCCCCACATGAATGAAGACGCGTTCGATCATTTCATGCACGGCGAGCGCTACATGAAATCCCCCGCGCAGGTCAAACAGTTTATTCGCGGACTGCCTATCGTTGACATTCCCGCCGCCTACGTTGTGTTCAAACCCCTGGCCGAAATCGACGAGGATGATGACGCCCAGGTGGCGGTATTCTTTGGCGACCCGGACCAGCTCGCGGCCCTGGTGATCCTGGCCAACTACGGCCGGGAGACCAACGAAAATGTGATCATTCCCTATGCCGCGGGGTGTCAGACCGTGGGAATCTATCCTTATCGCGAAGCGCAATCCGATCTACCGCGGGCCGTGGTGGGGCTGACGGACATTTCCGCCCGCACCTATATTCGGCAGCAGTTGGGTGAACATCTGATGACCTTCGCCGTACCCATGAAGATGTTCGCGGAAATGGAGGGCCATGTGGCGGGGTCCTTTTTGGAACGGCGTGTATGGGAGAAGCTGGCAGAGGACAAGCCCTATGGCCAGGCAAGAGGTTCCGTGTGAAAAGGCCATCGCCAAGCGACCACCTCGCTGGCCGTAAGCACCTAGCGGGTGCCGTCTGGGCCCAACACCCTTAACAGGATCTACCATGATGACCTTGCGCAATTCCGCTTTTTTGAAGGAAGTTCGACGCGTGTTCGACACAGCCCCCTTTATCCGCGACGTGGGGCTTGAACTGGTGGCGATTGCACCGGGCCGCTGTGAAACGGCTTTGGATCTTGCCGATCGCCACTTGCAGCAGGATAGCGTCGTGCATGCCGGTGTGCTGGCGACGATGGCCGACCATACCTCGGGTACGGCTGGGGCCTCCCTCGTCGGCACCGATGAATACGTGGTGAGTGCAGAATTCAAGATCAATCTGCTGCGGGCGGCCCGGGGGCCGCGTCTGCAGTGCATCGGCACGGTTTTGAAACCGGGTCGTCGCCTGATCGTAGCCGAGTCGGAGGTGTTTGACGGCCCTCCCGAGCAAGCGCCTCTGGTGGCTAAAGCGACCGTTACTTTGGCCGTATTGCAAAAACCGCCGGCGAAGACATCCTGAGCGATGACGACATCTTCGCGGCCCTTCAAAAAGGAATCGCCGATGAACCGTGACGACATGCTGGGGCGGATCGAATCTGGACGCCAACAATGGGATATGGTTATCATCGGGGGAGGGGCGACCGGTCTTGGGGTGGCCATCGATGCCGCCTCCCGCGGCTACGCCACCCTTCTGTTGGAACAAAGTGATTTTGCCCAGGGGACGTCCAGCCGCAGTACCAAACTGGTTCATGGCGGCGTGCGCTATCTTCAGCAGGGAAATGTGTCCCTGGTGCTGGAAGCGCTCAAAGAGCGCGGACTGCTGCGGCGCAATGCCCCTCACCTGGTGCACAACCTGGCTTTTGTGGTGCCCAACTACGACTGGTGGGAAGGGCCCTTCTACGGCGTGGGGCTGCGCCTGTATGATCTTTTGGCCGGTAAGCACGGGTTCGGGCCTTCCAAGAACATTTCGCTTGAGAAGACGCTGTATTACATCCCCACGATTGAAACCAAGGGGCTGCGGGGCGGCGTGATCTATTACGACGGACAATTTGACGATGCGCGCCTGGCCGTGAACATGGCCCAGACGGCCGTGGACCAGGGGGCCACCGTGGTGAACTACATGGCCGTGAGGGCGCTGATCAAATCCGACGGTTTCGCCCGGGGCGTCGTCGCCATAGACCGGGAAAGCGAGAAGGAGTACGAAATCAAGGCCCGGGTGGTGATCAACGCCACCGGTGTTTTTGCCGACCAAATTCGTCGCCTGGACACGCCTGATGCGCCGCCCATGATCGCTCCCAGCCAGGGCGTGCATATCGTTCTGGACCGGTCTTTCCTGCCGGGCAAGGGGGCCATCATGGTGCCCCACACCCAGGATGGGCGTGTTCTTTTCGCGACGCCCTGGCATGGTCGGGTGATTGTGGGAACAACCGACACGCCGGTGGAGAGCACACCTCTGGAGCCGTTTCCCATGGAAGAAGAACTGGATTTTCTCCTAACCCACGCCGCCCAATATCTGACCAAAGATCCGGGGCCGGAGGACGTTCTGAGCATGTTTGCCGGCCTGCGCCCGCTGGTGAGCATGGGCAAAGACGACAACACGGCGGCGATCAGCCGCGATCATACGATCCATATTTCCGGCGCCGGGCTGGTGACCATTACAGGCGGCAAATGGACCACCTATCGTAAGATGGCGGAAGACACCGTCGACCAGGCGGCGGTCGTGGCGCAGCTCGACGAGCGGCCCTGCGCCACCCAGGATCTCAATATCCACGGTTTTCATCGCAATGCCGCCCAGTTCGGGGACCTGGCGTTGTACGGCTCGGATGCCATGGCCATTCAAGCACTCCATCGCCGTGACCCGGCCTATGCCCAACCGTTGGACGCGCGTTTGACCCCCACGGTCGGCGAGGTGATTTGGGCCGTGCGCCACGAGATGGCGCGCACCGTGGAAGATTTTCTCTCCCGCCGCACCCGGTCGCTGCTGCTGGATGCCCGGGCCAGCATGGCCATGGCGCCGCGTGTGGCCGAAGTGATGGCCGCCGAACTGGGTTACGACGAGGCCTGGCAGAGAAGGCAAGTCGCGGCCTACACGGATCTGGCCCGGAATTACCTGATGGTGCCCTAGCGCGGATATGTCAGGCGCTGGAGGCCTCCCCTTGCAAGGCCTTCCGGTGCGCCGCGGTAGGCCTGCGACCGCAAGCGCCGGATCACGCCGCAAAGGGATGGCGGGGCTCGCCCGCCGGGCGAAAATTTAATGTGCCTCTTTCTGAAATGCGCCGCTCCCAAGGGTTAGGGGACCCATTTAGGGCAACCTTGCGTTAAGTCATTGACCACTTCATTAAAGCAAGTTGGCATCCATATGTTCATGCAATCTTCGGGCTGGCCCGCGGCCAGGGTGGCCGCATGCCGAGGCAAATGAGCCGCCCGTCGCGAAAGGAGGGGCCGCGTGCAATCCATCGAAAGGCTTTCTTTTCGGCGGGAGCTTGTCACGGCGCGCATCGTATCCCCCCAGGGGGTGGCGATCGAGCGGCCCATCGAAATCCGCATTCATCCTTTGACCGGTCGGCGCTGCCGAATTACATTCAGCCGGTCGGCGGAAAAGGAAGCCGGTACGCGGCGCTTGCCCGCTCCGCCCCCCCATGCCCATCAGAGGGCCCAATGCCCCTTCTGCCGCCCCCAGTTGGAAGCTGAAACCCCCCGGTTCCCCCCTTCGTTTTGCGCCACCGGGCGTATGCTCTCCGGCCGTTCGGTCCTGTTCCCCAATCTCTTCCCCTACGCACAATACTCGGCCGTCAGCCTGTTCGATGACCGGCATTTCGTGGAAATTGGTACGGCATCACGATCCACCTATGTGGATTCTTTTATCAATTGCGCCGCCTATCTGGCACGCATCCGGGATACCGATCCCGCCGCCGTATACATGGGCATCGCCCAGAACCATCTTCCCTCCGCCGGCGGCTCTTTGCTGCATCCCCACCTTCAGGTGCATGCCGATCGGATGGCGCCCAACCACCACCGGTTCCTGGCCAAGCGCTCCTGGCAGTACTGGCGCGGAACGGGGCACCGCATTCTTTCCGATTTGCTCCAGCATGAACAAAAAGACGGTACCCGCATGATCGGCCAGACGGGGGCCTGGAAATGGCTGGCGGCGTTTGCACCGGAAGGATTCTATGAAGTTTGGGGTATTCTACCGGGACGAACATCCCTGCTGGCCCTGGACCATACCGCATGGACAGACCTGGCCCAAGGGGTGTTGAACACCCAGCGTTTTTATCGCAGTGTGTGCCGAAACGGCTACAATCTTGGCCTCATCGCCGTGGAGCGTGATGACAGTGCCCTGGAGCTGCGGGTGGTGATGATGGTGCGCTCGAACTATGCGGCCTGGGTGCGCAACGATCACACCAGCTTTGAGACCATGTTAGGCGACATGGCCACCTTTCATCCGCCAGAGGAAACCGCTCGCATGGCGAAGTCCTTCTGGTCCTAGACGGCCCATGGCCAATGAGGTCGTCTCGGCCGAAGAGGGGCCCTGGGGGAAGGGGTCTGGCGGCCCTGTGATGAAGAAGGGTGACGCAACCGTCGCTGCATAAACCCTGCGGGACCCGCCGCTTTGGCGGAGGGCTTGAATTCACCCCTGGGCCAACTGATAGCCCGGCATTGATTTCAATCGATGTCCGGTATTGCGGAGCCCTCAACAAAGGTTATCAGGCGGCCCGCTGAAAGGCATCCGTCGAGCGGCGATTGTTGGCCTGCGCCTTGGCTTGGATGGCGCCAATGCGGGCATCCTTTTCGAGCCAAAGTTGGTTTAGCCAGGCCTGAAACCGGGAGCGATAGGCGGGGTCGTTAAAATAGTCCCCGCGGAGTTCTTCCGTCACCGGGATTTCCCGCACCCTTACGATGACTTCTTGCAGGCGGCCGCACAACATCTCCCAGAAAGATGGCGCTCCTCCCCGGGGGTAGACGATGGTGACATCCAGAATGCTGGCCATCTGATCCCCCATCGCGTTTAAGACAAAGGCGATGCCTCCCGAGCGGGGGCGCAGTAGATGGGTATAGGGGGATTTCTGCCGCTGGTGCTTGGTCCGGGTGAAGCGTGTGCCTTCGGCAAAATTCATGATGGAAACCGGAATGTCGCAAAATTTGCGGCAGGCCTTGCGCGTGATTTCCAGATCCTTGCCTTTAAGGTGGGGATTGCTTGCCAGCGTCTCACGGGAATAGCGCTTAACGAAAGGGAAATCCAATGCCCACCAAGCCAGTCCCAGCACGGGCATCCAGATGAGCTCCTGCTTGATGAAAAATTTTAAAAAAGGGATGCGACGATGGAAAATGCGCTGCAAAACGAGGATATCCACCCAGGACTGGTGATTGGACAGGACCAGGTACCAGCTACCGGCCCGCAGAGCCTCAGTGCCGCGAATGTCCCAGCGGATTTTGTTCATCGCCTGCAAATTCAGATTGTTGACGGCAATCCAGCAGGAGGCGATCAGATTGAGCACCCGGCTGCAGGCGCGGCGCCAACCTTCAATCGGTAGGATCAATTTGACGAGGGCCATCGGAAACAACAGGATACACCAGAACAAGGTGTTCAGCGTATATCCGGCCAGTGAGATGAGGCCGCGTATTGGACCGGGGATCATATCCAGCATGCTGTCAGGGGCTCCGTAACGTCATCTGCCAGCAAACGTCTTAACGCATGGCAAGGCCGATATCAAACATTTTAAGCATTAGTCCATATTCTCCGGGGAGGGTAGTTGCCGACCCACTTTTACAATAATTTTACATGTGGTCTGGCCCAACCACGTCACGGGTGGGCCGGGGCCGTTGACTTGGCAGCGAGAAACACCCTAACATGGTGCCCACTATGAGACGCGGAGCCTGGTTTTTTCACCCCATATCGATCTTTGTCTTTTCTACGATTGCGCTGGTTTTATCGCTGTTTTTGTATATTTACTGGTATGTGGAGGTCAGCACGGGCCTGGAAGCCCTGGTGCGCAAGCT
>JASFFM010000020.1:0-20920 GCA_050124295.1 Desulfobacterales bacterium
ACGCCGTTCACCCCGAACCAAACCCGCTTGGCGTAAGATTCGAAGGTGCTGTGACACCGCCGATTGTGAGACACCCAGTTGATCGGCCAGGGCATTGACACACAGGGGCCCCCCTTTGCAAACCCCGGGTTGGCAATGATTCAACAACTGAACCAACCTTAAGCGTGTTGGATCCGATAGGGCTTTGAAAATTTCAGCTAATTTTTCGATTTCCACCATGATGGGCCCTAGCACAATATTAGTACATGCTTATATAATAATATTGTTGGCCTTGAGGCGTTTGTCAAGCACAATTCGTTTAGCATGCAGCGTAAGATTTATTTCGATGCAAGCAACGGTCGCCCTAAAGCGCAAATCAGCGCCAACATGATGGACTTCTCAGGGACACGCGCGGTAGATTTTAGTCCCTGAGGCGCGGATGACGAGGAGGGCACGCACGATGCAGAGATGGTGTTGTTGTGCTTGAATTCGCCTGGACTTCGGGCGGGTCAGGTGTTGCTCGCCATAGGCTTGCCCGGGCTGTGGTGCTCTTCCTGGGATGTTCGGTGGACGAGATGATCGCTCACCTTCGGGTGGTCTCAATCGGCACTCGGGATGTCCTTACCGGTTAGGCCGCCAATCGGTTTCCTTTCGACACGCAGAGCATTCCGGTACGATATCATTTTCGCGCACATAGTGCTCGCGGCCACAATGATTACATGTGAGTCGCGTCTCCATGTAGGCGCGACTTCCCGGGTCAAAGCGGATACGAGCGACCGTGGCGGAGTAGACGGAGACGCCAAAGGACTCACGAGATGGTTCCGATTCTACAATCAGGAGCGCTCTCACCAGAGCCTTGACGACCGGACCCCGGATGAGCTTTACTTCAACATTCCTCATCCGTTGGCGGAGGCCGCCTGAGCCTCCCACATTCTCGATACTCGGAGCTTACACTTTATTTCTCTCTTCAGGCTGTCCAAACCTTGGGGTCCACCGCCCACCACAAATTTTGACCGCCACTTATATAAATTGTGACCGCAATGATTGAACTTAAAAAAACAAGCTTTTTCATAAAATGTTCAATATAGTCGATTGTAGGTTTGTTATTATAAAGTCTTGGCTTTGTGGCAGGGGAACCGCCCCACATCAGCGGGAGGTTATGTCGAGTTCTTTTTGTTTAATTGAAGATCCTGAGCATATGTTTTAAACTCTTCTTTCAACTCATTCGGAATATCTAACCAATCGCAACCACGGATAGCTCCTTCCAAAGCATAAAGATAGGCTGCATTATAATCACCATAAGCGTCACCATGAGCATACATTTTTTGGAAAGCCTGTTTAGCCCCTATTTCTCTAAGTTGTTCTAAGTTTTCTATCCCAGCTTCAACTAATTTTTCAGCAAGTTTTGGCCCTACGTTCTTGAGTTGCTCTCATCAGCTTTTGATCTTATTTTTCATGATAGTATTGATGATGTACCGATGTTGGGATTGGGCGCGCGGTTTTGGTGCGTCCGTACCCGCAAAAGGGTTATGTGACAACTTCGACCATTTTCCATCTATCTGATGTTTCCAGGTTTTTATTTCGGTGGTAGGTTAAAGCTAATGCAATACACTGCTTTAACTCTTTTACCGGAACATGATCATTTAATTTGAAATCAATACTCCTATTTCCCCCAAATTTGAACTTTTGAGGGAATTTCTCTTTGAATGCTGGAACCAGGTTTGCGGTGCATTTAAAGAATATTGAGTATTGCTCTTTTTGGGATTCTTTCCAAGCAATTCTTATCGTACTACCACTTTTAGATAATGGCGTTAGGTAACTTGGTTCTCCCCATTTCAGTGTTTCTTCTATTTCTCCAATTTCTTCAATTGAAGCAGCTGTTTCGTACACTAATTGCCTAAGAAACATTAATTTCAATTTAATTTTTTTAGGATATGAGTTGAAAACAGCTGCGACCTCAGACTTAATTGGGATATTTGACTGTTTAACCATTTTTTTCACATTCTTGGCCCCATAACGACCAGACTGAGACGCGCAAAACGCGCTAGTGTTGTCGCGTCGATTCCCTCGCCATGTTAGGAATTTTTTTACCTTAAAACCGCGGCCGCAATCATCGCGATTAACCATATGACCGGTGCCGATCCATAGCGAATAATGATTCCAACTATTCTTTCGCGCCTTGCTTGGCTATCATAAAACCATTCGGTTTCTTCGTCCTGGGATGGAATGATCCCTTCAGACCATTTTCCAAAATATTGCCCGGCACGCCCCACCCCGAACCCACCTATATATGTTAGGCCGGGATTGGTTTTGCCCCTACCACCACGGTACCCCGAAAAAAGCCATCGAATAGAAAGGGGAAATATTAAACCGACACTGTAGGCAACTAGGGGGATAAATATCCACTCGTGATTATAAAATTCAATTGTCAGAAAGCAGAATATGAGGCCGATAATTAAGCCTGCAAAACCACCATATAGGGGTTTTTTTAACCCGATAAATATTGACACAAAAAAAATGACCAGAATAATGTCGCTCATGTGATTCACAACGCCCTGGCTTACTGGTGAGAGCCACAAATTGTCCCGCATCCAACACAGCCAGAGGTCAGATTTTCTAATTTATGTCAAGTTCAGCTTCCATCTTTGCTTCTAGTTGACGAATGCGTAGCATTAGACGTTTCATATAGGATTGGGAAACCTTACCAAGTTTCATCTTCATCGATTGATCTTTCTCAATGTATAGTTTACCTAAATCCGTTTGAAAAAATTTTATTAATTCCTGCAGTTCCTCATCAGAATATATTTCTCTAACTACCTCTATATAACTGTATTTTATTTTTTCCCATTTTAATTCATCAATGATGACATTGCTCATTTCTGAAGCGTAACGTTTTGCCAAATCTCTTTGTGCGTCTTTAGGATTTTGTTCACGAATAGCGCTATCAATATTTTGGGACATTTGTATTTGAACCATTTCTAGCATTTTTTCATTCATTTGCCTTTGTTTGGTAACGATCAAATATTTCTCGGCAAGTGTGTTTGCATCAATCTGTTCGGTGTTTGCACCGCCAATAGTCACAAAAACCACAAATAGACAAATGAACAAATGATATTTCATGTTTTTTCCAATCATTGAATCGAACGATCATGCTTACCGGTTGGGGCGAAGCGCAAGCCTAGCCCCAATCCGAGTCAAGCATATGGTATTAGGATGTCTATATTATTCAGTCGCATACCACTCTTTGGTTTAAAGCTATAACCAAAAAATGGCCCAAATGGAGACTGATGGTATTCAATAAAATGCGCGTCTTCATGCTCAAAAAAATCGATTCCTGTTGATAACAGGCCCAAACGAATATTCTTTCTTAGTCTTTTCGCTTTGGTGAATTCCTTTACATCTTCTGGAAGCGTCCCATGTTCTTTTTGGAAGTCTTCAACTTCTTCAATTATCTTTTTGGTTTCGGATAAAGCCGTTTCATCAATTTTTTGTCGCTGTAAAATAGTGCGAAATATACCGAAATACAAAGCGTTGGGATTGCTATTTAGCTCGGAATGATTTTTTTCATTAATCTCATGTATCGCGAATATTATGTGGTCATCTACTTTCTTACGGAATTATTAATTGAGACACTTTCAGTCCAATGGACTGACGACACCTGGCCGGTTTTGGCTGACAACATGGGTGTAGATCATTGTCGTAGATTAGTCCGTATGCGCCAATAACTCCTGGATGGTTCTGAGGCCGTATCCATTTTCAAGCATGTGGGGTCGCAAAGCCGTGCCTGAGTGTATGCACGGTTATCCGCTTTGCAATTTCAGCCCGTATGCCGGCCGTCTTAATCGATTTGCGACAACTCTTCTTGTGAACATGGTGCCTGCGCACGATACCGATTTTATAATCGATCGATAGCTTATACGATGGTAAAGACCAGAACCAAGCCCAATCCTTCCCCGCATTTGGAAGGGGGCTCATTTTTCTGTGCATGGTGCCATGGTTCCTGGGCAAAATTTCCATCCCCAGCCCTCAGGGTGTGCGCATATCTTTCGCGGGAGGACCATCAACCGTGGGGCAGGTGCTTGGCCCGAGAACGTTTTAGTTTTCAGCGGAGGGAGGGGGCAAAGCGGGCTTAAAAAGGAACAAAATCGGACACACACGATTTCTAAATATAGGGGATTGGCTACCACGAATGTCTCATCCGAGCAACCGTAAATTCTCTTTTACTTCGTTTCAGCCTGCGCAGCGATGTTTTACTGGACCGATTGGGGTCGACCTGGCGCCGGGCCGTGGACCTCCCAGGCGCCATCGGTGGACAGACGCAGCTCATGGGTCATGCAGGGAGGGTGCTCGTCGGCGTGATGGGTGGTGAAGAGCAGATTGGTGGTGGTTTGGGCCCCGATATGCTCGACCATGGCCAGCACCCGTTTCCGGTTGCGGGCATCGAGTCCCTGACAGGGCTCGTCTAAAATCAGCAGGGCGGGGGCTTTCACCACGGCCCGGGCGATCAGGACCATGCGCCGCTGTCCGCTGGAAAGGCGCACGAAAGGCGCTTCGGCCAGCGCTTCGATCTTCAGGCGCGCGATCCACTCCCGGGCCTGGGCGCGCTGGGTCGGGCTGGCCCTACGGAAGAGTCCCACAGAGTCGAAGAACCCGGACAGGACCACCTCAAAACCGGAGAGTTTTTGACGGTAGCGCACCTGAAGCGCGCTGGACACCAGCCCGATCTGCTGCTTGATCTCCCAGATACTCTCCCCGGAACCGCGCCGGCGGCCGAAAAGAAAAATAGCGTTGGCATAGGCCTGGAGGTGATCGGCACTGATCATCTCCAGCAAGGTGGATTTGCCGGCCCCGTTGGGCCCCGAGACAAGCCAGTTCTCGCCCGGGTAGACCCGCCAGTTCAAATTTCTCAACACCTGGCGCTCCCCGTAGGTCACGCAAACGTTGTCCATGCGAATCATGGGCGCAGAGGTGTTTGTTCCCAACTGCCCGCGGATCTCCCCAGCACTGGGCGGCGGCAAGGTCACGCTTGTCGGCCGGGTTGCCCCCGGTTCTACGGGCCTTGCGGCGGGGAGCGGTCCCTGTTCCCGGATGTGATCTTCGCCGAGCACCAGATAATGGGTCATAAAAGGTAGCATTTCTTCCCGGCGGTGGGTCACCAGAATGATCTGAAGGCCGTTTTGGGCCAGGTCGCTGATCATGGCCGCAAATTGCTTGCGCATGGACGAATCCAGCCCGTCGAAGGGCTCGTCCAGGATCAACAGACGCGGACGACGCAGCAGGGCCCGGGCCATCAGGAGGCGCCGCATCTCGCCGGTGGACAGGCTGCGGATGGGCTGGTCCAGCAGAGCGGTCAAAGCCAGGCGCCGGGCCACGGCGGCCAGCGTTGGCGACCCCGATCCGGCGTTCGCCAGCAGGGTGCCGGCAGACAGGCCCGGATCGTCGATGCCGGCAAAACCGCGGGCTTCGTCGCGGGCTTCGTCACGGGCGATCAAACCCTGGTGGGTATCAAAGGCGAGGCGGGCCATGTCCTGCTCCCGGATGACGGCCGGGTTCAGCCAACGCCGGCCCGCCACCACCGGCACCTCGCCGGTCAGGGCCGCCGTAAGGGAGGTCTTGCCCGATCCGTTGGGCCCCATGACGACCCAGTGCTGCCCCACCCGGAGGGTCCAGGAGCTATCCGGCAGGATCCAGCGCCCTCCGACCCGCAGGGTGACCGCTTCCAGTCGGATGAGAATATCGCCCAGTAGAGATTCCGACGCTGCATTCATGGGTCAGGCAACACCTCGGCAGGTTCCAAACGACGACAGAGCGCATCGATCTGCGGATCGTGCACATCGATCGGGCGCCCTTCCATGCCGGCCATGAACAGGGCCTCGCGCTCCCGGAGCTCGGCCCAGATCAACTGCGGGTCGATAAACCGGCCCAGGGCCTCGCGCATACGCGCGTCGGTTTTGTTCAGGACAAAGGCCAGGGGGGTTCCGGCCTCCCGGGAAAGGGCCATGATGCTCCGGGCCAGCTTGAAGGATTCAAAGGATGGATCGATGACCCCGATGATATGATCGGCGCGCGCATCCACGCTGCGCCCGAAATGCTCCACCCCGGCGGCCATGTCAACGACCATGCGATCGTCGGCGTCGGCCCGGAAATGCGCTAGAAACGGTCGCAGCATACCCCCCATGGGGCAGGCACAGCCTTCGCCGAAGGTTTTGATCTTGCCGATCTTGAGCAGGCGGATGCCATCCGCATCGGGCACGCAGCCCTCCGGAATGTCTTCCCAACTGAAGGATGTCTCGTAGAAGGCCGGGCAGCTCTCCGAAGGGAAGACGGCCTGCTTGCGGGCGCGCAGCCCGGCCTTGCCGCCCAGGGCCTCCAGCAGGGTTTCGGCCGAGGGGGCACCGGCCAGGCGGTGCAAGCCGAGGTTGGACTCGTCGGCATCCACCAGCAGCACCCGCTTGCCCATGCGCTGGTAGGCCCTGGCCATGAGCACCGCTATCGTGCTCTTTCCGCTGCCG
The DNA here is from genome assembly GCA_050124295.1 of Desulfobacterales bacterium. Lineage (GTDB taxonomy): Bacteria > Desulfobacterota > Desulfobacteria > Desulfobacterales > UBA5852 > JABZFP01. The sequence continues at coordinate 6,492 of JASFFM010000020.1, forward strand.
CCCTTGCCGCAAACCAACAGTTTCATGCCCTCAAAGCTCCTCTATGTTAAGCGATGCCCAATCCGAGCCCGCCTTTAAGGGTGTGGTTCCAGGCGACCCGGCCCCGCCCCCCGATCATGGTGTTCGCATCAGCTTTTTGCCGATTAGGCGGCCCCGCAGAATTCTCGGGGGGATTGGCACCGGCTCAAAGCAAGGCCCCTCGATCGCTGAATGTTGTCTTCGATGCTTGGTTTGGGGTTATGATAACCTCCCCCGCAGGCCTTGTAAACACGCCCAGGATACCCTATCATATCTTCTGCACCAAGGCCCATAGCAACCTTCGGTCAGATGCCGCAACACCCGAGGCCATCGGAAAGCGACGCCCCATGAACTTCTGCTCCCACTGCGGTGCCGGTCTCAACCGGAAGATTCCCGCGGGCGACAACCGCCCGCGCTTCGTTTGCCAGCAATGCCAGATGATCCACTACCAGAACCCGCGCATGGTGGTGGGCACGATCCCGGAATGGCAGGAACGGATCTTGCTCTGCCGGCGGGCCATCGAACCCCGGGCCGGAAAGTGGACCCTTCCGGCGGGCTATCTGGAAAATGGTGAGACCATGATGGCCGGCGCGCGCCGCGAAACCCTGGAAGAAGCCGGCGCCGAAATGAAAACCCTGGCGCCGTTCGCGCTGTTAGACCTGCCCTTTATCAGCCAGATCTATCTCATGTTCCGGGGGCCGCTGGCCTCGACCGCCTTTCATCCCGGCGAGGAAAGCCTCGAGGTCCGACTCTTCGCGGAAGCCGACATTCCCTGGGATGAGCTGGCCTTCGTCGTGATCCGGGAAACGCTGGAACACTACTACCGCGACCGTGCGGAGGGCCGCTTCCGTCTCCACACCGGATCGATCAGGCCACCCCCGGAGAGCATCCATTTCAAAAACCGCTGAAAGGAGATCGTCATGATGACGAATCGACCGGTCATCCTGGTCACCGGCGCCTCGCGGGGCATCGGGGCCGCTGTGGCGCAGCGCCTGCTGGAAGATGGCTGCCGTCTGGCCGTGGCAGCCCGCGCGGAGAAGACCTTCGCGGAACTTTCCGCGACGGCTGGCGATCGCCTCCTGACCCTGACCGGCGATGTGGCCCGGGATGCGGATTGCCGCCGCATGGTGACCGACACGGTGGACCGCTTCGGCCGCCTGGACGCCCTGGTCAACAACGCGGGCATCCTGACGCCGGTGGCCCGCCTGGCCGATAGCCCCCCGGAGGCCTGGCGCTACAACCTGGAGGTCAACCTGATGGGGCCCTTTTATCTGTCCCAGGCCGCCATCCCGCACCTGCGCGCCACCCACGGACGCATCGTGAACGTCAGCTCAGGGGCCGCGGAAAAAGCCATCCAGGGCTGGAGCGCCTACTGCGTTTCCAAGGCCGCCCTGACCCACTTCACGCGCCTGCTGGCCAGCGAGGAGCCGGCCATCACCGCCGTGGCCATCCGGCCGGGGGTGGTGGACACGGCCATGCAGACTTTGATCCGGACCGAAGGCCCCCGGGTCATGACAGCCGAAAGAGCGGCCTATTTCCAGCAGTTGAAAGCAGACGGCCAGTTGCTCGACCCGTCGCTGCCGGCCGCTAAAATTGGCTGGCTGGCCCGGAAAGCCCCACCCGCCCTGAGCGGTCAATTTATAGATTATGACGATCCGCGCATATCAGCATGATCGACCGTCGTTCCAAATTGATCTCGTCTGTGGCGATCCGGGACGCATCACATGGCGGTAACTTTTTTAAACGGGGCAGTGGTGTTTCGTGTTGACAACGAGCAACCATATCAGCCCGGATATTTCAAACACTTGAGGCCTTCCGGCGCGCCGCGGTAGGCATGCCAGCGCAAGCGCCTGGTAAGGCGGGAAAGGGATGCCGCGGGTTTGCCCGCCGGGTGAAAAGGGTATGCCCTGCGTTCGGCAAAGCGCCGCGCACCATGGGCTACCGGACAAATTGACCGTAACCATCTGTTAAGACTGGGGAACACATTCACCCCAGCAAGTCGGCAGCCATATTTTCATGCAAAATTGGGGCGCACCACGATTGGAAAGGCCCTGCCAACCCTGAATCCCGGGAGGACATTATGAAACCGCTCCGCTGCCTGCCCTGCAGCCTCGTGACCATCATCCTGGCGATTTTCATGGGGTGCCCACATGCGATGGGGTTCGATTTTGAAAAGGGGATTCATGGCATACGATGGGAAAGTTCCGCCTCGCAATACGATTTTCTGACCAAGGTGCGTGAAAACCAGCCCTTTGCCTATTACGTCAACGAAGCAATGCTCTTTACCCTGGCCAATCAGCCCGTGCCTGGGGTGATCTACGGGTTCCATGAAAGACGCTTTTTCGCGGTTTACATCAAGCTTCGCTCACCGGATCAGTTTCACCATATGAAGAAGCGCTTCAGCGCCGAGTACGGGCCTCCCCGGGTCAAGTCCCAGGACGCCGGCGATCAGACCATCTATCGCTGGCAGGACCGGGCCGTGAAGATCAAACTGAAGAACAAGGCCTCCAGTGGTGAGATGAAACTGGGAATTTACTACGATCCCATCTCCTCCCGTCTCAACCGGGACCCGATGGAGAAAATCCCGCCCGAAGATTTTCCGGACCAATCGCCAGAAGGTGGTTCGACCAACCGCTCGGCACCCCTATTGTGAGCTTACCGCATCGCCCGACCCGGGTGGACGTCTGCAGCAGGGCGGATGGATGTCGCCCAAGCCATCCCCAACCCCTTTGAAAATATATGGCGGCGGCTTTTCAGCAGAACCGGTTTGCCCGGTCTGCGAACGGCTTCTATCTGGGGACCATCCGGCCGCTGCTTTTGATGGGGTTGGCCACATGGGAACGATTGACGAAGCGTTGCAGAGACGGCATGGAGAACCTGGCCCGTGGGAAAGGAAAGCCCATGGTGGAGAAGACCACGCCAAAAAACAGCAGACCTCTGATCAGGTCCTCAGCAGGTATTCCCGCACGAAGACCTCGTCGCCGGGGGCCATTCGCAAACTGATCAATTCCCGCGCTGAGGCCCAGCGCAGGGCCGAATGTTCCAGGGCCTGCGGTTTGCCGAAAATGGTGACCGCCCTGAAGACGATCAGAAAATCCGATCCTGGATCCGGCACCTTGAAAAGACCGGAATCCGCCGCGATGACAAGTACATTGAGCTCCTCGGACAATTCGCGTCGCAGCGCATCGAGGTCGGATTCCCCGTCGCAAACCTTGCCGCCGGGAAACTCCCACAGTCCGCCGTGACGTTTATCGGCAGGCCGCTTACAGACCAGATAGCGGTTTTCTTTCTCAATCACCGCGGCGACGACGCGAATCATGGCGGCTCCGGATACCCTTTGTGTTGCCCAGGACCTTGGCGAAGACATATCGAGATGTGTTGCCGGTGTGCTCAGAAAGGACCCTGTCGCCGGTGGCAGGGATTTTCGGCAAGCCGGCAACGCCAAAATGCTCCCATGGATAATACCCGCCGAGCGCCGGATCGCGGGAGCACGAGATACGGATATCTTGTACAGCGTTGACCAACGACCGTAAAGGCCCCATGCCGATATAAACCCAGGACCTTATTTTTGCCGAGGGACTCACGGGGTGGGAAGGGCGCGATGGGCCTGGATATTTCACACGTTGGAGGCCTCCCGTACAAGGCATTCCGCAGCGCCGTGGTCGGCATGCGACCGCAAGCGCTTGATAACGCCGGAAATGGATGTCTCCGGCGCGCCCGTAGGGTCACCAAATATTTAAGCGCCTCTTTCTGAAATATGCCAATCGCAACGTGTTCCCTGGTCTATTGGCGCCAGTCATTTTTAAAATTAGGAAACATTTTCCGTAAACGCAATGGCAGCCATTTTTTCATGAATTGTTCGGGTTTGCCGGGGCAAAAGGAAGGCCCCATGGCGGCAGGCATTGATCCGGCCCCGCGGCCGGCATTCTGCCGGGGAACCTGTCGTCCGTGAGGAAAATGGGAGGCACCGCGGGCGAATGCGGCCCGCAAAATGGATGGTTTTCATCATGGGCCCTGATGGCCATCGGTGAAACAGATGGCGATGCCGGAAGGTTCCACGCGCACGATCCGGCCGAAACGTTTTATTTCCCGGCCGTCTGTGGCCGTGATGCCGGCCACGATAACCTGCTGGTTGATCTTGAACTTTCCGCGGGCCTGAATGTAGGTCCCACCGGCACTCGTGTTCATCAAAACGCCTTCGTGAAGTTGCCGGTTGGCTGAAAAGCAGGTGGATTCGGAACAGGGCCGGCGCTCATGGCGTCGGTTTTCCCTTGTTTTTGCCCCCGGGGCAAAACCTGGTAAACGCTTACCCGATGAAATCATATTTAACCTCGATGCGTACCCAATAGATGTCCGTTGAAGATCGGGTTCCTGAAAGCACTTCTCTTGCTCATGCGCTCCAACGATGCGATTCAGCAGTTGGGCGCGGCTGCTCCGGCGGCCGGTCTATGGCAACGCCCCGGGCCGGATCGGATTGGAAAGTGGTTTCTCCGTTTTTAACCTCATCCTGGAACGACGTCGCACCGCCAGGCGTGCGAAACTGTCCAAAAGAACGCCCGCCCCGAGTAGGCCGGTGAATTGGGCGGCGTTGGGCACGGCGGGCAATTCGACCTGTGCCACGAAGAGACTCACACGGAGGGACTTTTCCGTGAAGCAAGCATCGCGGTAGGCAACCATGCCCACCCCTATCATCAGCAACACGAGGATCCTCAGCAAAAGCCTGCTTTTCATTGGCTCCCCTCCCCTACGATGGAGGCCCTTACAAATGTTTCGGGGCGCCCTCTGGGGGGCAGGCCGGCAATCCACCCCAGGCCGCCAAGGTCTGCAGCTCCTGATAGGAGGCGGTGGATTCACCCCGCACCGGACAAATCTGAGGTAGCTCATCCATGAGTATGGCGCCCGACTGGCGGCAAATATAGTAGATCGTTTGACGACGTTGGAGCTCGCTTTTCAACAGGGCATAATAAGATCGGGCGGCATCGTAGATTTCCTGCATGGTGTCGCGGTGCATCTGCTGGGCACGCACGGCGTGCATGAGGGTAAGCATACCGGCAGCATGACCCTCGTGGGAGATGCGTGACAGGGCCTCGGGATAGCGTTTATCGGTTTCATGTATTTCTTTGCGGATAGCGGTAACAAGGTTTTGGCGCGTATGGCCTCTTTGCGGCGATCGCTCCACGCAGTTGGACGCGCTGCCGCCCAGCTTCATCAGCAGATTTTCGAAATTTCGGGTCATCACCGTCTGGGATATCGCCATGGCCTGGAAAAGATTGGCGATCTGCGGCAGGTTTTCGTCGCGGGCCTGCACCTCATAAGCACGGTAGAGGTTCAGTGACACCTGGCCGGCAATCACCAACTCTGTGAAAACCTGCTGTGTTTCCGCGTAAGGGCTGGTCTGACCGGCTGCGGCCCCAGCAGGCATCAAGGCCAGCAGGACCGCCACCAGCGCCAAACAATCCAAGATTTTCATGACGCCTCCCAAACCGGGCGCTGCGCCGCGGACACGGCCAGCGGTCGCCATTGAATAACACCCTGTTGCAGGGATTTGCTGAGCAGCATGTGGTGACACCGATCGCAAACGTAGATGCGGCCCAACAGCGCCTCCGGGTGCGTGGTGTTGATGCGGTTACAGATCGGACATGTAATCTTCATTGAGTGCTCCTTTTGTGTATGTGTATAAATCAATTCAAGCAACGTGCCACTTTGGGGAGGTTATCCGCATTGGCCTCTAACGATCGGTTATTTATGACCAATACGGATCTGGCCCATGACGCAGCAAAGACGGCGGCGGCATCGGGCGGGGGCTATGCCCCTCTGTTTGGGGCATCTCCCCCAGCGACCCCGGGGGCTGGATGGCCGCCGGAGCATGCCGGGGGGCCCGGGGTTTCCGGCAGGTGGGTGCGCATAGACCGAAAAAATGCATCCAATACAGATGCCCACTTGCTTGGATGCATGGATTCCCTGTCTTAAGGGAAGGTTGCCCTAAATGAATCCGCTAACCCATGGTGCGCGGCGCATACCCTTTGCACCCGGCGGGCAAGCCTGGGGCATCCCTTTGGGGCATTAGCGGTCGCAGGCCTACCGCGACGCTCCGGAAGGCCTTGTACGGGAGGCCTCCAAGGCGTGCCATCGCCGGGTTAGGGCACGGAAGGTTCGCTGTGTTTCTCGAGACGATAGCGGAGGGTGTCGCGGGAGATGCCGAGCAGGCGGGCGGCACGGGTTTTGTTGTTTCCGGCGGCTTTGAGCGCCGAGAGGATCAGGCGGCGCTCGACCTCCTCCAGGTTGATGCCGCTGGGGGGTACGGTCCAGTCGTTTTCCTCCGGTGCCGGGGCCGCTTCTTGCAGGCGCAGGTCGCCGGCATCGATCTGATGCTGATCCAGGAAAATCATGGCCCGTTCGATGCAGTTGCTCAATTCCCGGACATTGCCGGGCCAATGATAGCGAAGAAGTTTTTGGCGTGCGGCGGGCGTAAAGCCCTTCACGCGGCGCTTGAGTTCGATATTGAAAAGGTTCAACAGGTGATCCGCGATGGGGACGATATCCTCGCCCATTTCGCGCAGGGGCGGCAAGTCGAGGGCCGCCACGTTGAGGCGGTAGTACAGGTCCGAGCGGAACCGCCGCGCGGCGACTTCCTCGGCCAGGTTCCGGTTGGTGGCTGAAATGATGCGGGTCTGGACCGAAACGGTCTTGTTGCTGCCCAGACGGCGAAAGGTCTTGGTCTCGATCACTTGGAGCAGCTTGGCCTGGAGGCCGAGGGTCAGCTCACCGATTTCATCCAGAAACAGGGTGCCTCCCCGGGCTTCCTCGAGCAGGCCGGCGCGTGCCACCAGGGCGTGGGTAAAGGCCCCCTTTTCGTAGCCGAAGAGTTCCGCTTCGATCAAATTATCCGGCAGGGCGGCGCAATTGATGTCCACGAAAGGTGCATCCGCAGGCAAAGAGCTGTAGTGGATGATCCGCGCCACCAGGCTTTTGCCGACCCCGCTCTCGCCGGTGAGCAGGACGGTGGTTTGGGGCGCCCGGCTGATTTTCCCGATCGCCGCGCGGACCTTTTGGATGGCAGGGGAGGATCCCAGCAAACTCTCCTGCACATAGCGGTTGCGAAACAGACGACTGTGCTTTAGGAGCAGCAGTTCGTATTTTTGCTGGTTCAGGGCCTGGATCATGCGGGCCTTGTCGCTGACGTCCTCCAGGAGCAACAGCCCGGATCCGTCGGAGGATTCCCCGAACACCGTGAGATCATAATACAAAAGGTTGCCGTCGCGGTCCGCACGATTGATATATTCCAGGCGAAACCCATCGCCACCCCCCGTCAGGAGAGCCTTCAGTTCATCTTCGCTGCCGACCAGCTCCGGAAAAAGCTCCCGCAGGCGCTCTTCCCGGCGCGGTAGATCCAATGCCTGCACCAGCGCCATGGCGGCGTCATTCCGCTGGACAACCGACAGGGCCGTGTCGAAACGAAACAGCGGCAGGCCCCGGAAATCCGCATATGCTCTAAGGGATGAGGTCATCGTTATTTCATTCCACAAAGGAAGCAAACCCTTTGGATCTGCTGGTAGGCAAGGACCGGCCGGATCACACCCCCCGGTGGCCTGAAAGTGGCACAGCGGGCAGGTTTAGTCAACCGGCCCGTCCGCCCCCACCCGGACCGGGGTGGGCACCCAAGGTCAGGTCAGGTTCCTCTCGGTTGGGGGCGGGGTGTTGGCCAGGCAGCTATTTCTCACCGCGCAGGAAAGCCCGTCGTTCGTCCGGCGCAAATTTTTCGATGGCGTAGCGCAGCATGGTGCGCGGCATGGTGCGGTAATGCTGCATCAAAAATGCTTCTTCGCTTTCGCGATCCCGCTTGCCGATTTCGCGCAGCATCCACCCTACGGCCTTGTGGATCAGGTCTTCCCGGTCATGCAGCAGCCGCTCGGCAATGACGAACGTGTCCGCAAAATCGTTTCGTTTGATGAAGTGAAAGGTCGCCATGACGGCGATGCGTCGTTCCCAAAGACTGCGCGAGCTGGCCAGTTTATGGATGGGTGATCGGTTGCGAAACAACAGGTGGGCCCCGACGATGTGCTCCGCAGAGCAGTCCACCAGGTCCCAATTGTTGATATGCGGGGTGTGGCGTCGATAGGAGCGATAAATCTGGGCGGCGGCGGAATCCGTGGCCGCCGCAGCATACTTGGCCACAAGGATGAGCAGGGCCAGCTGTCGCGCTTCATGAAAGGGGGATTGCAGCAGCTCCAGGGTGTCGTCCAGGGAAATGCCGCGATATTCCCGAACGCATTTCCTGATCAGGGGTACACGAATCCCTAAAAACCGGTCCCCTTCCCCGTATTCCCCCTTGCCGGTCTTGAAAAAGCGTTTCGCGTGCGCGGCGATCTGGTCATCCCCCAGCGCGCGTAGCCTGTGCATGATTTGTTTGGTTACCGGGCGCATGGCTAAAGCGGTTACACGGTTATGGTTTCTCCATCACGCGGGATGAATGTTTTCGCAAGCAAGCCATTTTTTTTCAGGGCCCGTCTGAGCTGGGCCCGGGTCGTCGGGCAGTGGTTGAGTGCTTCCAGGTGGTTGGCGATCACTTTACCGGGCGCCGACCGGACGAAGGTCATGATTTCTTCCAGCGGCATCAAGATCGGGCCGCCCACGTCCAGACGGGCACTGCCGGCGGCCACGACGGCAACATCGGGGCGCAATTGCGCCAGGGCCCGTTCAACCGCCGGGGTAAACACGGTGTCTCCGCTGATGTAGAGGGAGGGTTCACCCTTGAGCTGAAGATAAAACCCGGCCCCGTTGGCCATCAGGCGATGAATCCAGCCGTGGCCGTGTTGTGCCCGAAGGGCTGTGATTTCCCCGCCCAGATAGGGTTCCGTCCGCCCGTAAGCGAGCGCCCTTTGGACCGCGATCCCATATTTGCGGAGGTAGGCCGCATCCTGCCGGCGGCAGACGACCGGGATGGCAGTTTTGCGCAGAAAGGCCTCTCCGGCCGCATCCAGATGATCGGTGTGCTGCAGGGCCCTTATGCCGAAGGCCTGACTGTGCGTAATCAGACAATGCGTGACACGGCCCAGAATCCGGACGGCTTTCTTCGGTAGCGGCACCGTCGGGTTGGGTGCGGGTTTGTGCCGGAAGCGGGCAAAGGGCGGCAATTCGCCTACACCGCTCAGCATGGGATCCACCAGAATATGATGCTCCCTCGAGGAAATAACGAAGGTCGCATTTCGCAGATGGTGAATTTGCATCTCGATTCAGCCTGCGCCTGCCGGTTGGGTTTGCCTCGCCCAGATCCCAAGGCAACACCGCATTGGGGTCCCGAAACCATGCTTGACCCATTCGGGCCAAGCGCAGATTGAAGCGCGCCGGCCGCCCTGGGGAAAACGTCCCTCCCGGCTATGCGGCGGAGCGCCACAACCGATCCTTATCGAACGCTGCATGGTCTGCTGTCCTTGGGCTTGGGGCCTGCCCTGGTCTGATTTTCGACCGGCCGTCACCCTTCCGCGAGATCCGCTTCGACGACATTCGTGGCAAAGCCCTTGTAGGCCGCCTCGATCTGCTTGGCCAAGGTGTCGGGGAAAAGGTGAAAAGCCCCGGCCTGCAGCGCGGCCACGATCCCCTCGGCCACAAGGGCGGGCGGCTCGGCGATCGCCGTCAGACCGGCGGCATCGCCCATATCGGTAGCAATGGGCCCCGGATGCACGCTGAGTACGGCCGTCCCCTGCCGACCCAGCAACTCCCGCAGGGCCTGGGTGATGGAATAGGCCGCGGCTTTGGATGCCGAGTAGGTCGCGAAGTCGGTGAAAGACTTCATCGATACCACGGAATTGAGTTGAACAAAGGCCCCGCCGCCGTTTTTTTGGAGAACCGGTGCAAAAGCCTGAGCCATTCGGATGAGGCCAAACACGTTGATCTCCATTTCGAATTTCAGCGCATCGATGGCCTCGGCGGCCAGCGGGGTCGTCGTTCGCAGCACACCGGCATTGTTCACCACGATGTGGACATCGGCGGCCGTCGCGGCCGCGGCGGCGATGGTTTCGGGCTGGCCCAGATCGATCGGGATGGGCACCACCCGGTCGCCATATTCCGCCACCAGGGGAGCCGCACGGTCAATTGAGCGAACGGCGGCGTAGACTTTCGCAGCTCCATGCTCCAGGAAGACCTCCACGATCACCTTGCCGATGCCGCGATTTGCACCCGTGACCAGCGCAGTCTTGCCTTGAATATCATATTTGATGTTCATATCGATCTCCTTTTGGCGATCAGTTGGGAACATGTTGAACCCGGGCGCTAACCCGGATATGGCCCACGTTTGAGGCCTCCCGTACAAGGCCCTCCGCAGTGCCGCGGTAGGCATGCCACCGCAAGCACCTGCTAACGCCGCAAAGGGATGCCGCGGGCTTGCCTGCCGGGTGCAAGGGTATGCGCTTGGTTGTTCGATGCGCCGCTCACCAAGGGTTAGCGGACCCATTTAGGGCAACCTTCCGTAAAGACACGGAATCAATGCATCCCAGCAAATGGCCATAATGATGTTCATGCAATGTTCGGTTTAGCACCTTCGATCGCGCGGGATGTCGTCTCGGGAGGGAAGGTTGGGCAATGACCGATCGATGCCCGCTTCATATCCCTCTGCATGCGCTCTCGGTCGCCGGTAACTCCGTGCCAGTGGATGATCGCCTGGTACGGCACCTACACATCCCATCGCAAGAAGCAATAGCACGAAAGATTGGGTTGCTGGAGGTCTTCGTCAACACGCTTTGGGAGCAGCGGGCATTTATGGCGCCATGGTATAAGGGCCGCACAGGCCTTGCCGTGATGAGCAAAGGAAGCTGTTTTATGCCGGAATGCTTTGCCGCGACGCCGGCGAAATGGCTTCGGGATGCGCCTCACGGCGGGATTTGGCCAGGCCTTTTTGCCGCTCATGGGCCATCAGGCCATGAACAACCTCGGCCAATCGCACGAAGTCTGAACGCTATCCATAGGGGATGCGGGCTTTATTGCCTTGGGCACGATCGTCAGAATGAGGGGCGGGGCGCGTCAATCAATCCGGATCACCAGTTTGCCCCGGGTGTGTTTGGTTTCCTGCTGGGCGTGGGCCTCGGCGATGCGCTCGAGCGGGTAGACCGCATGAATGACCGCTTTGAGTCGACCCGCATCGACCCATCCACGGATTTGCGACAGGTCTTCGCGCCGGGCCTCGACGATCACCATTTTAGCCTTTTTCCCGGGACTGTTCTGGGTGGCTTCCACGCTCTCGAAAACATGGGGCTGCAAGACCGTGGATACCCAGATCCCTTTCGGCTGCAGGATGGGCGATATGGCCGCGAAAGGCTGGTTGCCGAAGACATCGAAGAAGATATCGAAAGCGCGCCCAAGCCGGGTGACGTCTTGCCTGGCGTAGTCGATGCAATGATCGGCGCCCAAGGACGTCAAGAAGTCATGATTGGCGGCACTGCTGATGGCCGTGACCTCGGCAGCGAATATTTTGGCGATCTGGACGGCCATCGAGCCCACTCCGCCCGCCGCCCCGTTGACGCACACCCGGTCTCCCGCCTTGATACCCGCCTGGTCGCGCAGGGCTTGCAGGGCCGTCGAGGCCGCCAGGGGAATCGCGGCGGCCTCCTCATATGCAAGGCCCTGGGGTTTGGAGGCCAGCTTCAACGGGTCGGCCGCCATGAATTCCGCGCAGCAGCGCCCCTCCCAGCCGTCGAGCATGCCGTAAACCGCCGCGCCGATCTCAGGCCATTGGGTGTCGGCGCCGGTCTCGGCAATTTCACCCGCGAAATCGAACCCGGTCTGCATGGGAAATGCTTCTCCGGTAAAGGCTTTGAAGCGCCCCTTGCGGATAAAGGTGTCCTTGGGATTAATCGCTGCGGCGCGCACCCGCACCAGCACTTCATTGGGCTTAATCTGCGGCCGGTCGATATCGGCCATTTGGATTTGATCGATGTCGCCGAAAGCGATGATGGTGGCAGCTTTCATGGGCCCCTCCTCATGGATGATGCGTGACAGTTAATCAAAGGCGTTATCGATCAGTTTCGATAGGGAATCAAGTGGCAACCGAATCGGATACGGGTTGTTGTCGGCAATGAAAGTCCTAGGGCTTGTTATTGGTCCCGGTGATGAATCCGCACTCTGATATCGTTGGCTTGTGGGTCAGCTTCGGAACCCAACCGTTTTTTGTATACCGGATCAAATGGGGCGGCCACGCGCTGGTCTCGACCCCGGGGCCGACCATGGTGCCATGGAAATGATCTGAATTTCGTCCTGCTGAATCTGATCCCCAAGCGCATTGCCTGCCTTGGCATCCAACCGGATCCCGCCGCCACCGCAAAATGGTCCCCGGAGAAGTATACATCATGACCGACCTTGTTTTGAGAAACCTTCGACCGCCCTCAGGACAAGCGTTTGCCCCCGATAGATCGGGGTTTCCCATTCAATTTAGACGAATCCCTTTTGAGCCGATCCTTAACATCGTGACGGCACTTCCAGGGGCCCTGCAGGACCCGCCTGACAGGGCATGCGATTTTTCTTCCCGCCCAAATGAAGTTGGACCGTTTGCGGTTTGAAGATATTCCAAGCTAAGCCCTCCTTGTCCATTTGTGAACGGGGACGCCGGCGCTAAATGATTCCCCAAGAAGGACGGGCATCGATCATTTTGGGCAGATCGCCTTCATCTGCCGGCTGCTGGTGATCGCCATCCTCATCAGGTGATCGCCCGATAACGATCCCTTCATATGTCGTTAGTGGTGGATGCAAAAACGCCAACCGTGTTTCAGAGCAAGCCGCACAAAAATGACCCAGCGTCGCGATATCGACACCAGGTGGGTATTTGGGAAATTCCGCTGTACAAGCGGAGTTCCACCTGAACCGCCATTGGCGCCCCCCACATCGGCGGTTGAAGCGATCGCCTGCCATCGAAAAAGATGGGGCACAGGTGACCTAATCCACGGGTTGGACCAGGATATCTTTTTGTAATCACTTGGATATTATGCAAACATGCTTTACAATTTTGATCTGATTCTTTTATATGCTCGATCTAGTCTCGTTTTGGTAACAGGGCTAAAAATTCGTTTCAATTCATGGCGGCCAAACATTTGTGCGGTCTGTGGGCGGGGATTCGCTCATACGCGCTTTTCTTTCCCTCGGCAGCCGACTGATTCAGGCCTATCGAAAGGGTATAAACGATGGGATCGGCCATAAGCCGTCATCGGGCGACCCAAAGACCGGGGGCACCCTCAAGAGATGGGATCTCCCGACCGCGTAGGTCAGGCCAGCGACGACCTCGACAAGGGAGCCTCGTTAACGGAGCCCGTTTCCCAACGGTGCCTCCATCTTGTCGTCGGGAACAGAAACAGGTCGTAGTTTGAATTGGGTTCATCAGCACGGAAAATGATGGTGCGCACAAAATTCAATGACAACTATACGTTCCTTCTAGCCGCATCGGCCGCACTCATGATGGTCGGGCACCTGCAGGGCGGCAAGACGATACGGGACGCCCTATTTCTTTCCACCTTTGATATCATCCAACTGCCCAAGATGATGATCGCAACGGCCGTGTTTTCGGCGATCGCGGTGATTGCCTTCTCGCGCACGCTCTCGAGGCTCGGACCGGCCCGATTGGTCCCTTTTTTATCGATATCCAGCGGCCTTGTATCGGTTGCCGAATGGGTGTGTTTTTCGTTCTGGCCTCAAATCGTGACCATCATCCTCTACCTGCATGTGACGGTGATCGATGCCTTGTTGATCAGCGGTTTTTATTCCATCATCAACGAACGTTATGATCCCTATCGCGCCAAGGAAGTCATCAGCCGAATGGTGATTTTTGCCGCTTTGGGCGGTCTTCTGGGCGCTGCCGCGGCCAGTGTCATCGCCAAGACCATTGACACCCGCGCTGTGATCGCGATGCTGGCCCTCCTCCACCTATTTGGCGGGCTAACCCTCTACGGCGTCACCCGGGGCCAAACCATCCACAAGGAGCCGACGACGCTTTCCAAGGGCCTGCTGACCATCATAAGACAAAATACGCAGATCCAGCGCATGGCCCTCCTGATGATGACCCTGGCCGCCACGATAGCCCTTTTGGATTATCTGTTTAAAGCCACGCTTCAGGTCTCCCTTTCCAAGGAGGAGTTGGTGACGTTTTTTGCCTATTTTTACATCGCCATCGATCTCGGTTCGATATTACTCCAAACCCTTGTCGGCAGCAGGGCGCTGCGCTGGTTTGGGATCGGCGGAACCATCATCGTGATGCCGCTAGGGATCATATTCGGTGGACTGATCACGTTTGTCTTCCGCTCCCTTTTGACCATCACCGTGCTGCGTGGTGCCGCCAGTATGTTAACCAACTCCTTTTTCGGGCCAGGCTACGAACTTTTCTTCGCTCCGATTTCACCGGCAGACAAACGCGCCAGTAAAATACTCATCGATGT
>JASFFM010000021.1:0-20884 GCA_050124295.1 Desulfobacterales bacterium
CGGAGCTTGCCAAAGGCAAACGAATCGAGCCGGGAGATGACGCGACCTTTCAGGGGCAGATCCCATACGGAGATTCCGTCCGATTTCCGGGCGGGCAAGTCCGATGCAGGGGGCTTTAGCGAAAAAACCGTTGCCGTATGCACAAGATCAAGAATATAGCCGTCATCCGCCATAGCGATCGATCCGGTCAGCTGGTGGGTCTGGTCGTCGACATCGAATATCGCCGGGGCAAGCAAGATTTTATTTCCCTCAGCCTTTAAAGAAAGTTCCTTAATGTTGAGCTTTCGTTTGATCTTAATGGGCTGCCGGATGTCATGTGCGTAAAGCTCCCCGGAAACGGATGATCTGCCGGGCTGATTGGGGAAGATACGAGCCTTCAACTGGCCTTTCATACGGCCGCTGGGAAAGTGATCTTCCTCGATCATACGTCCTATCGTCGCGCTGTTGATATGACCGTGGTAGTCGATTTCAAAACTCTCCGGCCCAAAGGTCGCCTGGAGTTCGGCCTGGGAGTCCTGATCGTCGACAGCCAAAGTCTGGTGCCGCAAATTCCCATGGTCCCTTTTTAGGCCCAGCCTCACGCGTACGCCGCCTGCTGTGGTCACTTCCCCGCGAAAGTTATACGCACCATTGGCGGACCAAGAAATCGTCGTGTCCGATACGGCCAGGGGCGATTTCAACTGCCACGACGCTTCGAGGGCGATACGATTGCTGATCCAATTTTCGGATACCGGCCCCAGTCGGCCGCTGAATGTACACTCGCCCGCCACGGGTTCGTAATCCACCATATCAATATGCGTTTTCTGAAAGACCAGGTCAGCGTCGGCCATTGATACGAGGGCCTTTGAAACTTCAAGCTTTTCCGTGCTGGCCTTAAACCGGGCGCTTTTAATCTCGGTGGGGCCCGGCAGGTCTGAGGAGATGACATTCAAGCGGTTGACGGTCCCTTGGGTATCGAAGGCCCATTGGGCGGGATTCACCAGCGGGCCCTTGATCTTCAAGTGGGCGAGCTCCAGCCGACCATCCTTGGACGCCAGCGTATAGGGCAGGGATTCAAAGACACCATAGCGCTCCAGCCAGGGAGCGATTTGGTGGATATCAATGCTTACGGCGGCTTCATCAACGACGATAAGATTGGTTTTGCCGAATGCGACGTGGCCGGTAAGGCCTGAAAACCGCGAAGTGCCAAGGCTGCCGCGCATCTCGATCACCTGAATCCGATCCTCTGTGTATTGAACCATGCCCTCCGCAACGTTCACTGGAGAAGGCAGACGATCATAGGCCGCTTCGAGGCGACAGCGGGTGACATCGACCGTAACATCAAGCTTGGGGCCGCGCCCATCCAGAACAAGCATTCCCTCGGCCCGGCCGGTTAACGCCTGAATCCGACGCATCTCACCCTTGAAGTCCGGGTCTTTAACCCATTTTGCCAGCAGGGACGGCAATCGCTTAAGATGGGCATCGACACCGATTTCGAGGAAAAAGGGCACCTCGTCTTGCTGATCGAAATCCAGCCAGAGCCGGCCATCCGATCCGATGGTTTTGCCATAAGCAGCCCTTAAATGGCGACCTTCCAAAATGCCACCGGAGATGTCGGCCGTTCCCTGAACATCGGTCAGGTTGAGTCCGGCGCCTGGTATAAACAAGCGCCCGTTATCGACGCGACCGGAAATGGTCATGTTCCGGAAAACCCCCATTTCCGCTGCACTCGCCCCTTGGGTTCTAAAGCGAATCCAGGAAATATCCCCACCTTGAAGAACTTTGAAGATACCAGCAACGGTTTCATCATCACCAGCCAGTGCCATAGCCGTTTCCCGCAGGGAGTCAATGCGGAGGGCCTGACCCTTCAGTTCGATTTGATAGAGGGGCGTTTTCGGGTTGATGATGCCTTGCCCGCTCACATTCAATGACGGCTGATCGGCTAACAATTCTTCCACGGCGATCCGGATTTCAGTGGGGGTAACATCCAGCGCCGCCTTCATCCGAACATTCGTGACGGGTACTTTATTGGGGCCGCGCTGAAGTTGAAGATCGGGGATCCGAACGAGAACAGTGCCTGTGACGACATTCAATCCCTTCAGGGTGACCGTGGAAGTCATGTCCAGGGGACTGCTGTTCCACTGCCACATCGGCAGGTTAAGCACTTTAGCGAGGGGGGTCGGATTGAATTTGACCAGCTCGGTTTGCAGTTGGCCTTCCAGGGAACCGGGGTCCAGGTTTCCAGACAGACGAAAATCCTGCCACAGGTTTGATTGGCAGCGCAAATCGATGCGCAGGGTATGGGGGGGCAATTGCAGGTTGAGATCGAAACCCTTGATGTTTATGGATACCGAATCAATAGCGCCGGTAGAGATACGCCCACCTCGTATCTCGATCGCCGCATCCGGCAGAAGAGCGGCCGCCTGATCCAGCCGGTGGCGAAGCTCCTGTTGGATTGATAGCAGTGGCATCGGTGGCGCAGAGGCGCTGGTCTCCATACCGGTGGATGGCAAGGCCGCGATGGTCAAAGCGGGCGCTTTCAAAACGATGCGGCCAATTTGCAGCTGCCCTTTCAGCAGGGCCAAAAAAGCCGGGTAGACCCGCAAGTTGCGCCAATTCACGAATAGGCGTGTTGGGATTTCGATGCGCCCTTCCGGAACCACCACATGAGGATAGGGCCAAAGCTTCAATATGAGTTTGCCGCTGGTAAATGTGCCGCCGGTCGCTTTTTTGAAAACAGCCCCAAGGTCTTGGCGGTTCAGATATCCTTCGAGGGAAGGGGTGACCCAGAACTGCAAAACCGCAAGCAGGATCAAGCCGGCCGAAATGATGCCGATAAGAAACTTCCAGGCTCTTTTTAGTATGCCAGAGGGCGTCATGGGGTCAGAACGTCATCCGTTGCGGGAAAGGTCGATTGGAAAGGTTAAGGTATACCTTTTACCGGACGACGATCAAGAAGCTTTATTGAAATGGCTGCTATGACGGCTGATTGCGGGACATCCAAAGCACCCATACAATTGAATCACCCGGAGGGGTGGGGATGGGGGGCACTTGGAGGGAAGGTCATTTTGACACATGGTTCGGCTTAAAAAATGACCTTCAGTGTCAGACAGGCGGCATAGGCATTCAAAGACGCCCCGCCATCCCCATAAAGAGGTTCTGATTCTGAGGTTGAATCGGGCTCCTCTATCTCCAGATGAATTGTGTATGGATTGCTGTCGTAAACCTGAAAACCGCCCGGCTGATGGTCTGCGGTGATATCGATAAACGCATCATCAGCAGGTGCTAGGATCATATTTGTTTTTACGAAATGGGCCAGGGTGCTGCAGCCCGTCATCGAAAGGCATATGGCAATGAATAAAATGACACATAGAGGCTTCATATTCTTATCCCCAAATGTATGGTTCGTCATTCTTCTCTATCAATTTATGTGCCATCGACATGATGAATTCTTCAACCATTGGAATTAACGATAAATAAAAAAAGATGATAACCAAAATCCCCGAGACCACAACTGGTTATTGTTGATATTTAGATACCTATTGTCTATATTTGATCAAAAAGGTTAAATGAAAATATGCATGCCTATCTCGATATATTCAGATCGCTATCTGAGGAGCTCGACCCCAAACGGTTGCAGCGCAAATTTCTGGGCGCCTTGCTGGAAGTACAGGGCGTCAGCAGAGGTTCGATCTGGATCAAAAAAGGCGACAGCTATCTCTGTGTGGAGGCACTTGGGCAACACAGTGGGTCGGTTCAAGGGCTTCACATCGGGGCAGGTCAATCGAGTATCGTCGGTTGGGTCATCGAGAACCGCCAAATGACCGTGGCGGACCCGGAAACCGACGGCCGTCATTACGCAGCGATCGAAGGCGATTTGGCGGTCAAGAGCAGCAAAATCCTTTGTTTTCCCCTCTTTTTGAGGGATGGATCCGTATACGGTGCCGTACAGATGATCGACACCTCGCCGGGAAAATCCCGCTTGAATCTGGAAAGCGACTTTCTCAAAGACCTTAAGGAGTTGATTGATGTCGGCTCCATTGCGCTCAACAATGCCGTAATCTACCAGCAAAAACTGGAAGAAACCGAAACCCTCAAACATACGCTGGAGCGAATTCAAGGTGACACCCAGCTGATTGGTCAGGGACCGGCTTTCCAGCAGGCCCGTGAGCTGATGGAAAGTTACGCCCTCACAGAATACCCGGTATTGATTACCGGAGAAAGCGGCACGGGAAAGGAATTGTTTGCCCGTCGCATCCATCGACTGAGTTCGCGAAATAAGAAACCATTCCTTGTGCAAAATTGCAGTGCTATTCCGGAGACCCTGCTGGAAAGCGAACTGTTTGGTTATACCAAGGGCGCCTTTACGGGGGCGGTTAAAAATCGCGACGGTCTCTTCGAGGCGGCGCACGGTGGGACCCTCTTCCTTGACGAAATCGGTGATATGCCGCTCAATTTACAGGCACGAATTCTACGGGTCATTCAGGATGGTGAGGTTAAACCGTTAGGATCGAATAAGGCTCGGCAGGTTGACGTGCGTATAATCTCCGCGACCCATCGCAATCTGATGCGCATGGCCACCGAGAAGGCCTTTCGCGAGGATCTTTTTTACCGGCTTTCGGTGCTGCCGCTCCCCCTTCCGGCCCTTCGCGAGCGCCCTGAAGACATCCCCCTGCTTCTCAGGCATTTCATGAACCAGGAGGCGGCCAAAATGCGGATGCCGCCCAAACGCTTCAGCCGTGAGGCCGTTGCGCTGTTAACGACCTATGGCTGGGGTGGGAATATTCGAGAGCTGGAGAATTTCGTTCGGTACATGCTGGTGACCGCTGAAAAGGCGTTGATCCGGGGTGAGGATTTGCCGACCCCCATGGTCGATATAGGGCAGCGTCGTCGCCGCTCGGACCGGCGGCGGCCGCCTGGAGACCCCTTTTCCGGCGATAATGCGGAGCCATCCCGCGACGTGTCCTTTGGCGAACGCACATGGAGGGAGGTTGAACGGGATTATGTGCTTTACCTTATGAAGGCCAACAACTGGAATATCACCCGGGCGGCAAGCATGGCGGGTATCAACCGATCAACATTCGTTTCCCGCATGCGTCGTCTGGGGATCGAAAAAAAACGCTGACTTGACCCCCCTTAAATTTTACGCATTGGCTGCGCCGCCCCGCAGAATCGGTACCATTAGGTGCATCCGTTGCCGGGTTGTGACTGGCAACCTTCTATTGCAAGCTTCGGCAACGACACGCTAGCGGATACCGCCGAAAACATTTAAATCTTGTGGATGTTCGCAGCCATACGGAGGATCTTGGGGGCAATGACCCCCGAGGGCATTTCCAATTGACAGGCTATCGCAAGAGAGCTATTTAGGGCCTGTACAAATGAGAGAACCACCGTTGGAAAGGAATTTTGATGCCTGTTTACGAATTTGAATGTCCAGATGGAACAGTGACCGAGCGATTGGTCAAAATGGGGACCAAATCCATTAAATGCCCCCATTGTCGACGGCGGGCACATAAGATCATGTCGCGATGCACCTTTGAGCTCAAAGGGGGCGGTTGGTATACGGACGGCTATGGATCCACGAAACCAAAAAAATCATGAGTGATATAACGCGATCTGCCGCCCACGATATAAAAATGATCCGCCCAAGGTGCCGTAAAACAGGAGGAAGCCCGCATGCCCTTGTACGAGTACCGCTGTAAGCATTGTCGCAGCGAATTTGAGTGCCTGCTGCTTTCACCGGACGAGCCTGCGCCCGAGTGTCCTTGCTGCCACAAGAAGGGGGTCGAGAAGCTTATGTCGGCCGGCAGCTTTCGACCCCAGGGGATTCCAACCGGAGCCGGAGGATTCACCCCACCGGCCTGCGCCCCCAGGGGCGGTTGAAAGATTTCTTAATCCCCCGGTCAGGGGGTATCCCCACACCGTAAAACCAGCTTATCTTCAAGCAATTGCGTTGAGCATCTGGAGCGCCACCGGCCCCGCCGGGCCCTTTAGATGACATGCATTCCATGGAGACACACCCATGAGCGACATTCGCATGACGACCGAGATGCGGACCGATTATGATTGTGAAACGACAGGCATGCCGGCGGAGCGTTGGGGTGAGGCTGTGTTTACCGTCGGAGATCAGGAAATTGCCATTGAAATCAGCGTTGAGCAAGACGTTATCGTGGCCGTGATGGTGGGCGAAGACGCCGCCTGGAAAGGAACCCTGGAGGGTTTTCGACGTCTCCTCCGCAGCGGACTTGCCCCATAGTCTCATCCAGGGGCCCAGCAAAATTCCAAAGTGCCCGTTTCAGAAAAACCGGATCTAAATTGTGGCCCCGACGGGGGAAGGCGCCGATCAGGACCCAAAGCATTTTCATGGGTGGGCCCCAAGCAAGCGCCCGCCGCTTGCATCTCGCTGCTTGAGGCCCTATCGATACCGCCTGCGATCATCGCACACCAGGTTCGTTCCATCGAAGGATAAATCGATCGGTTTCCCATCCGCCACCTCACAATGATAGGCAGGGTCGCCATTAAGCGGAAAATAGATGGGCTCCGCGGACCAGCACTTGGCTAAACATCGGTGTGAACGTTCAATAACGGATTTTGGGTCGGGGACCCAAAAGATGATCGTCACGGCGTCATGCTTTGCAGACGCGGTGTAAGTCTATACCGATGAGGTTCCGAAACGCGCCCGCCCCAAGCAGGCATTTCATTCACGAGACGAGAAATCGGTTTGGCCAGCCTAAAGTGGCCTCGCAGGGCCCCTTCGTAAAAATCATCCCTCTGAGGTATTGCCATCTAGATGGCGCCTCCCGCCCTTACGAGCGGTTATCCCCTTTCAACCATCCATCCGATGCTCAGTCTTGCATTCCTACCGGCAACGCATACATATTGACCGCCGGCCGAAAACAATTTATGAATTATTTACCGAATAATATTCAGAAAGTATATTATTGTTTAATGAAATGGGGGTTGGAATGTATCCCGACTTAAGCGGTAAAACCGCTCTGGTGACCGGCGCCGGCAAAAAGAGCGGCATAGGCTTTGGCATTGCGGAAAATCTGGCCGCCAGCGGTAGCAATGTCATTGTGGCCGACCTCGGGTCCGAGGGGCGTGAGGGCGGGGTCGTCGCGACCGGTTCGGTTCAAGAGATGGCCGCAGTGGCCGAAAAACTGCGTCGCCGATTCAGTGTGAAATCCATGCCTGTGAGTGTGGATGTCACCGCCAACGCCTCGCTCCAGAAAATGGTTGCCGCCATATCGGCCGAATTTCCTCGTGTTGATATTTTGTGCAATAACGCAGGGGCCGTCTTCGGGGTGCCCAACGCCGTTCATACCATTGACGAAAAAGACTGGCTGAAAACGATCGATGTCAATTTGCACAGCGTCTTTCGCGTCACCCGCGCGGTACTGCCGCTCATGTTCGGACAGCCGGGTAGCATTATCAACACCGCCTCGCGCGGCGGCAAAGTGCCCCCCTTGTTTAACGGTGCCTACGCTGTGGCCAAAGCCGGTGTGATTATGCTCACCAAGGTCATGGCGAAAGAGCTTGCCGGCGCGGGCTTCCGGGTCAATGCCGTCTGCCCCGGGCAGATCCACACGGATCTGGAAGACTGGCGGGCGCCCCTGGAGGCGCGCTTTATGGATCAATCGCTGGAGGAACGCAATGCGGCCATGCGCAAAACCATCCCCCTCAACCGGGTCGGCACACCGGATGAGGTCGGACGGGTTGTGGCCTTTTTAGCTTCTGAAGCCTCGTCTTACATGACCGGTCAGGCCATTAATGTGACCGGTGGCCAGTTGATGGAAGTCTGATGGGCGGCCTGGGAGACCGCTCAAACCGTTATCGCCGCGAAACAGAAGGAGGCATTGATCATGACGACCGAAACGGTGGCGGGTGCCAAGTTGGTGGCGGATGCCTTGGTGGCGCGCGGTGTCGACACCATCTTTACCCTCAGTGGGGGGCATATTACCCCAATTTATCAGTATTTGGAGGACACCGACGTTGCTCTTTTCGACACACGCCACGAGCAGGCTGCGCTGTTCATGGCCGAAGCCTGGGGTAAAATGACCCGTCAACCGGGCGTCGCCATGGTGACCGCCGGGCCAGGCTTCACCAACGCCTTGACAGGGATTGCCAGCGCGTATTTTTCCAACACGCCTCTGGTCATGATTGCTGGTTGCGTGGGCCTGGATCACAAGGAAAAACTCGATTTGCAAGATATGGCCCAGGCACCGGTGATCGATCCTATGGTCAAACGGACGTTGGTCTGCCAGAAACCCGAACGCGCGGCCGAATACGTGGATCTGGCCTTTCGGACCGCCGCCAGCGGCCGACCGGGACCGGTCTACCTGGAGTTTCCGGTGGATGTGTTGAACGCCCACGTCAACCCGGCCGATGTTCGTCAGCCGATTACCGAAATCGATTCCCGGCCGGCGGACCTTGAGAATACGCACAAGATGATGGCGTGGCTGGGGGAGGCCCGCAAACCGGTGGTCATCGCCGGCAGCGGTGTGTGGCACGCCCACGCAGAGGACGCCCTGGTCGAATTCACGGAAAAAGCCGGTGTTCCGGTTTTCACATCGTTGTCCGGGCGTGGGACCATATCGGACACGCATCCCCTGTGCTTCGAATCGGCCTTGGCCATTCGCCCCGGCGGTGCGTTTGCGGCTTACATCGAAACCGATCTGGTCATATTGCTGGGAACCCGGGTGGGGCTCTATTATATCTTTGGGGATATCTTCAATCCCGAGGCCCGGATGGTCCAGGTGGATATCATGCCCGAAGAGATCGGCCGCAATCGGCGTATCGATTTGCCCATCGTCAGTGATGCCCGGGCATTTCTCCGGGAGTGCTGCCGAACGATGGACGCGGCCGACGGCGGGATGGATCTACGGAAACGATTTCAGCAATGGGTCACAACCATCGCGGTGGCCGACGAAACCGGTAAAGCCCAGGCGCGACCCAACTGGGAAAGCGATGCTCACCCAATCCATCCGCTTCGACTGGCACGGGAAATCGATGCCTTCATGGACCGGGAAGACGACATCGTGGTGGCCGACGGAGGCGACACGACCACCTGGATCGGCATGACGCGTACGATTCGCAAACCCGGGCGCTACCTGGATTACGGCATCTACGGATCGTTAGGCGTGGGGTTGCCCTATGCCCTGGCAGCCAAATGGCGATATCCCGAGCAACGGGTTTGCCTGCTGACGGGCGATGGTTCCGTGGGATTCAATTTCATGGAAATTGAAAATGCGATCCGCAAAGGACTGGCGCTGGTCGTGGTGATCAGCAATGACCTGGGCTGGGGTATGATCCGACACAGCCAGGAACTGCGCATCGGTCATGCCATCGAAGAGGGCACCTTTATCGGTCGGGTGGATTATCACAAATTGGCCGAGGCTCTCGGTGGTCTGGGTTTTGCGGTGGAGGAAGCCAAAGACATCCGCCCGGCCCTGGAGGCGGCCTTCGCTTCTGGAAAAACGTGTTTTATCAATGTGATGACGGATCCGACCACCGTGAGTCCGGGCAGCGTCGCCCTGGCCAATCTGGGCGGCTACAAAGCCACCTGAAGCGGTCAGCCTTCTTTCCTGGGAAACCCCGGGAAGCGAACACAGGGAGACACCTTATGGATATGGCCGCTGTCGACCAGGTGAGACTCAATTTCAACCCCCAGGGGCTGCTCGTTATCAACGCCGCCATTGGGTTGATGATGTTCGGTGTGGCGCTGGATCTGAAGCTGGAGGACTTCAAGCGGGTCTTGGTTTCGCCCAAAGCACCTGGCATTGGCTTGATCGCGCAGTTTCTGTTGCTGCCGGCCTTCACGTTTGGGCTAACCCTGCTGATCAGGCCCCACCCTTCGATGGCGCTTGGTATGATCCTGGTGGCGGCCTGCCCGGGCGGCAATCTTTCCAACATCATCACCTATCTGGCCCGCGGCAATTGTGCCGTTTCCATCAGCATGACGGCGGTTTCCACGGCCGCGGCCATCTTCATGACACCTTTGAATTTGTCCCTATGGGGGGCCCTGAATCCCGCCACCGCCGAGATTCTGAGACAGGTCAGCCTAAGCCCTAAAGACGTTTTCATCACCATATTTGTCATCCTGGGAATTCCCCTCGCCGCGGGATTGCTTGCCGCACAGCTTGTGCCCACCCTGGCCGATAAAGTGCGCAAGCCATTTAAAATTTTTTCCCTGAGCTTTTTTATCCTGATTGTTTGCGGGGCGCTGGCCGCGAACTGGAACTATTTCCTGGTCTATGTCGGCCTGGTGGTGTGGGCCGTTTTTCTGCATAACCTCCTGGCACTCAATATCGGATACTGGTCCGGCAGGTTATTTCGTTTGCCCGAGCGTGACTGCCGGGCGGTGTCCATCGAAGTCGGCATCCAGAATTCCGCCCTGGGGTTGGTCTTGGTGTTCAATTTTTTCGACGGCCTGGGCGGCATGGCGATTCTGGTGGCCTGGTGGGGTATTTGGCATATCCTATCGGGATTGACGGCGGCCTTCATTTTTACCCGCCGCAGGCTTGCGGAAGATGAGGGGGCCCTTGACGACTGTGCCGGATGGTAGCCGACCCTCGTTTACATGTGCTTGGGCGCACGGGACGATCAACCCGCAGCGGGCGGTGTTGCTCTGGGGTCACAATCTGCCTTGGACCTCCATGGCACAGGATGCCCACCCATCCAAGAGGATCGTGGGCCGAAAAAGGCGGGCATGAATCTTTCCCGACAAATGCAGGCTGTTGTCTATCGTGAAGGCTCTTTAGAACAGGCCGTCGTGCCGCTGCCGGAAATTGAACCGGATGGCGTGCTGCTCGAAGTCCTCCGGGTCGGATTCTGCGGAACCGACCATTCCCTGATCAAATCCGGCGGTCTTGCAGAGGGTGCCATCCTGGGTCATGAAGTCTGCGGACGGGTGGTGGCCTATGGGAGGAAGGTTCGTGATGTGACAAGAGGCGCCCGCGTTATTGTACGGCCGACCGCCTGCGGCCGGTGCCACGACTGCCGGTCCGGGCGACCTTATTTCTGCCAGATCGAGCGTCGCTCCATCGGTATCGGCGATATGCCGGGAGCCTTTGCCGAATATGTCCGCGTTTACCCGGATATGCTCATTCCGGTGCCGGATGAAGTGGATTCCGGGAATGCCGCACTGGCCGAAGCTTTTGCCACATCCCTGCATGGCATTAATTGCGCCGATGTCAGCGAGGGGCCCGTTTTGGTGATCGGGGGCGGCCCGATCGGCCTGGCAATGGTGAGCCTGCTGCGGATGAAAGGCGTATCGTCCATTGCGCTCACCGAACCGGTGGCGGCCAAACGTGAACTGGGCCGTCAATTGGGTGCCCATCACGTCTGGAACCCCTTGGATGGTAAAATGGCCGAGGATGTTTTTAAGACCACGGAGGGCACCGGGTTTAGGGTGGTCTGGGAATGCTCAGGGGTGCCCGACAATATTCAAAATGCCCTGGATTGGGTGGCCCGGGGGGGAAATGTCTGTGTGGTCAGCTTGATATTTGCCTCAGCACCGATCGTACCGATGACGCTCAATTTCAAGGAGGCTCGATTGACGGGCTGCTACAGCAATACCCATGACGAAAACCGGCAATGTCTGCAATGGATGGCCGAAGGCCGCCTGGACGGTAGCGCGATCATAACGGATCGGGTTTCCCTGGCCCAGTTACCGCAGATTTACCGGGAGCGTATCGAGACCGGCCAGGCCGTCAAAGTCTTGGTGGAAACCGGTGCCATCAGCAAATAGGACCCGTGCCGCATCCTGATGCCGCTCTCCAAAGGCCTGTATGGACGGCTGTTCCATCCTTGCGGCGGGCGATCTTTGTATTTTCGCAACCTCCAAGCCGCATCACGATCATACCGCCAATCCGCTCCCAAATGAAGGCCTTACAAGTTCGTCAATCCTGCAAGATCATAGCGATGGGTATCCGTCAGCGTCGAAGAAGGGCAAAGGACAGCGACAGCGGCAGATTCTGGATGCGGCCCGGGCACCGCTTTTCCGCAATGGACTGAACACCGCCTCGGTGAAACGGCGCGCGCGAGGCCAAGCTTGCCGTGGGCAGGATCTAAATTTATTTTGGCAACCAAGAAAAATTTTTCGCCGTTGTCGCAGAGCCAAGGGCTGGCCCCGCGGCTAAAAATCGTGCGCCGTGCACGCCAGGCGGGTTCCGAGGCCCAAGAGCGCCTGCCATGGTCAGGTATCGGATGACAAGCGTGGCCTAAGATCCGCAGGTAGATTTAATCGGCGGCGGACATGGGGTGATGATTGGCGAGGGCCTGTGCCAGCGCGGCCGTCAACGCATCCAGGTGATCCAGGAAAAAATGGTCCGCACCGGGCAATACTTCCAGGTGCGCTTGCGGATTCCAGAGGAGAATCATCCGCCGGAGCATGTCCGGCGGGGCGAGATCGTCGCGGCCCCCGGTAATGGCCAGGACCAAGCCCGGCAGGTGTTCAACCGCACGGAAATCCATAAAGGCTGTAGGCGGGGACACCATGGTCATGGTGGTGTGCAGCCGATGGCCGACCACACCGTGCGCATTGACCCAGGCCCCAAACGAATAGCCGGATAATTCGATCGGCCCAAAACCCTCTCGTTCCATGAATGCCATCGCCTGCCGAACATCTTCCTGCTCTCCGATCCCCTCGCCATAATTGCCCTGACTCCCGGCAACGCCCCGAAAGTTAAAGCGCAGGGTCGTATAGCCCTGCATTTGGTAAACTCCCGCGATGGCTTCGACCACGGGGCTATGCATATTGCCCCCATACAGCGAATGGGGGTGGGTTATGACGACGGCCCGCAGCCCGGATTGCCGCAAGCGGCCTTCGAGCCGGTTGTTCATGGAAGTAAAATGGATCTCGGTTTCCATACGCTTGCCACCTGCGGTTATGGAAGGCGTTTCATGACCCCGACAATATCGCGACCGAATGCCTGGCAACGCCAGGCGTGCAGATCGGTGATCGATTTCAGGGCCGCCATGTCCTGGGGGTGCCGGATGGCAATGGCCTGCATCAGGGCCTTGTTGAGCATCAAACCAGGGTCCAGTCCCAACTGATCGGCTTTGCGGTCGCGCCAAACCTTCAGGGCTGTCATGCGTTCCGGAACCCGTGCCGGCAGTCGCGGTGATCTTTGGCGCGGATATACCGGCAGCTTGTCGCCGGGAAGCGCGTGGGCCGATTGGATGGCCTGCAGCAAGGCCTTCCCATGGATTTTGATCTGTTTCGGGCTGAGTGCTCCGGCCTGCGCCAATGCCTTGGCGGTTGTCGGCATGACGGTTGCCAGGGTTAGGAGGGATTTGTTGGAGAAAACCTTAAAAAGGGGCCGATCCTTGGCTTCCGCCACGCGGCGTCGCAGCTTCAGCAGGGATTCCAGCACGGCCAGGTTGCGGGGGGCAAGACGACCGGCCCCCTTGAAGTTGTGAAACAGGGGAGTGTGATTTGGCTCGGGCGGTCTGACCAAACTCAGAAGGTCGCATTCTTCACGCACCCAATCGAGACGTCCTTTGGCCGTGAGTTCTTTTTCGAGGATGTCGGCCAGCGGTATCAGATGGTGGACATCCCCGGCCGCATAGTTCATCATTTCCGCTGGCAGCGGTCGTTTGGACCAGTCTTTGCGCTGATATTTCTTATTCAAACGCACACCGAAGCGTTCATTCAAAACAGCGTCCAGTCCCGTTTCACGGGCACCCAAAAAGCGAGACGCCAGTTCGGTATCGAAGAGGTTGTGAACCTCGATCTTGAAATCCCGGTACAGCGATCGGATGTCGTAATCGGCGCCGTGCAGCACCTTTTTGATGCGGCGATTGGCCATCACCGGTCGAAGCGGTGCGAGATCCGTGACCCTGAGCGGATCGATGACAAGGGTCTCGCGGTTGGTGGCGATCTGGATCAGGCAAACTTTTTCCCGGAAGTGATACATCGAGTCGGCCTCCAGATCAAAGGCCATACAACGTGTATGGGCAAGTCGTCGGGCGGCGGCGGTCAGCTCGTCGGGCTGTTCGATCAGTCGGTAACCATCCGGTCTACTTTTTGCCATGATTTTGCTTGACCCACTCCTTGGTTTCACTTAAGTTTCTAAATTTCCTATTTTAGAGTGTCATTGAGGCACAAGGCTATTCCGCCTAATGCGAGGACATGATGGTCAATATAACACTTCCTGACGGGGGTATAAAGCAGTTTGAAACGGCACCGACGGGCCTGGATGTGGCCCGCTCCATTTCCGAAGGCCTGGCCCGCGATTGTGTGGCCATGGAGATTGATGGCGAGCTGCGGGATCTTTACCTGACCATTGAAAGGGACGCCCGTCTGCGTTTGATCACCAAACGCGATGAAGAGGCCCTGGAGATCATGCGCCACAGCGCCGCCCATGTGATGGCCCAGGCCGTTTTACGTCTGTATGACGACGCCAAATTGACGATTGGCCCCGTCATCGAGGAGGGGTTTTATTACGATATCGACATGAGGCCGATTTCGGAAGATGATTTTGCCAACATCGAAGCCGAAATGCGTAAGATCGTCAAAGCCAAGCTGCCCATACGTCGGGAGAGCATCAGCAAAGACGAAGCTGTGGCCCTTTACCGGGATGAGCCCTACAAACGCGAAATGATCGAAGATCTCCCGGATGGTACCATTTCGCTTTACCGACAGGGCGAATTCATCGATCTTTGCCGCGGGCCCCACGTGCCGCACACCGGATTCGTGAAAGCGTTCAAGCTGATGAAGGTTTCCGGTGCCTATTGGCGGGCAGATCAGAGCAAGGCCCAACTGCAACGGATATACGGCACCGCCTATTTTGATAAGAAAGAATTGAAGGCCTATCTGAATTTTCTGGAAGAAGCCCGTAAACGCAATCATCGCAAAATCGGTGAGTCCCAGGAATTGTTCAGCTTTCACGACGAGGCGCCCGGAATGCCGTTTTTTCATCCCCGGGGCATGGTGATGTGGAATCTTCTATTGGACTTCTGGCGGGAAGAACACCGTCTGGCCGGTTACGTCGAAACCAAAACACCCATCATGCTCCAGCGCAGTTTGTGGGAGCGCAGCGGACATTGGGAAAATTACCGCGAAAACATGTACACCAGCGAGGTGGACGAGATCGAGTATGCCATCAAACCCATGAATTGCCCGGGGGGGATGCTGCTCTACAAAAACCGCCCGCATTCCTACCGCGAACTGCCCCTGCGGGCCGCCGAAGTGGGCCTGGTTCACCGCCATGAGCTCAGCGGGGTGCTGTCCGGCCTCTTCCGGGTGCGTGCCTTTCACCAGGACGATGCCCATATTTTTATGACCCCGGAGCAAATCGAAGCCGAGATCCTGGGTGTGCTGAAACTCGTGGAGCGTCTTTACGGGGTTTTCGGCCTTGGGTTTCATCTGGAACTCTCCACTCGGCCTGAAAAGAGCATCGGTACGGATGAACAATGGGAAACGGCGACGAACGGCTTGCAAGCCGCTCTTGAAACCTATGGCGGCAATTTTCAACTCAATGAAGGTGATGGGGCTTTTTACGGCCCCAAAATCGATATCCACATCAAGGACGCCCTGGGGCGAACATGGCAGTGCGGTACCATCCAGTTGGACATGTCGCTTCCCGAACGTTTTGATCTCACCTATGTCGACCGTGACAATCAACGTCGTCGGCCGATTATGATTCACCGCACCGTTCTGGGATCGATCGAGCGCTTTTTTGGCATCCTGATCGAGCATTTTGCAGGCAAATACCCCCTGTGGCTGACACCGGTGCAGGCGGTGGTGCTGCCGATCAATGACGACCTGGCCGCGTATGCCGGCGCGGTTCGCGATGATCTGATCGCGGCCGGATTGCGGGTTGAACTCGACGACCGGGCTGAAAGCCTCAACAAGAAAGTGCGCGAGGCCCAGCTAGGGCAGATTCCGCTGATCCTCACCATCGGCGCCAAGGAGCAGGCGGCGGGGACGTTGGCCGTGCGAACCCTGGATGGTAAGGTGCGCTACGGAATCACCCGGGAAACATTTCTGGATACCGTTCAGAATCACATCCGGGACCGCCACCAGGATCTAACGATTTTTGGCGATTCGCCCTGACCGTTCTCACCCCCGACCGAGGGATGAACAGCGTCCGCTTTCCTGCTGCTCTGGTCGTATCTACTGCGGGTAAGGCGCAAGGTCAAATCAGGGCCCGGGTTGCAAAGCGGGTTTGTTGGATATCTGACGGTCTCCAAGATCATTAGGGAATAAACCCTGACCAAGGTGTTAGCCGCGTTGCGTCATCCTGCCCTAAACTGGTTTCTGCTGGCAGTCTATTGCCTGCTGATCTTCATTCAATCGGGCCTACCGTCTCCCGAAGTGGGGCCTGCGTTTGTCGGCAAGGACAAGTTGCTGCACCTGGTTGCCTATGCGATTATGGGTGTTTTGGCTTGTCGCGCCTTTGCTACGCTCACGCGCCGCCAGGGGGCCTTTGCCGTTTTTATGGCCGGTTTTCTGTTTGCCACCCTGTTTGGCCTGAGCGATGAGTGGCACCAGTCCTTGACCCCTGGCCGTATCGCCGACGGATGGGATCTTGTGGCCGACGGTGTCGGCGCATTCCTGGGGGCAGGCGGATACAGCTGGTATTACCGCACCTCAGAGCCCTCTTTCCCTCGTTGACAAGTGCCTCTCGATTCTATAAAAATTCTATTCCATACGACCATTCGTCCGGGAAGTCAGCATCCGTCGAATGGCGGTCCAAACGCCCAGGGGCGTTTGCCGGTAGCGTGATTTCACGAAGTTGCTTACGAAGGGGAAAATCATGGCAGATCAAAACGTGTTGGTGATGAATGGGAATCGATTCACCTTCGAACCGGGTGAAACGATTCTCAGCGTGGCTACTCGCAACAGCATCGACATCCCCACCCTGTGCCATTTGAAAGGTACGACACCCACCGGGGCCTGCCGTATCTGTGTCGTTGCCGTGGAAGGGGCGCGGACCCTTCTGCCCGCCTGTGCGACGCCGGCGGGCAAAAACATGGTGATTCAGACCGAGTCGCCCGCGGTGGTCGAAGCCCGTCGGACCATCTTGAAGTTGCTCCTGGCCTCGGGCAACCACAATTGTGCGGCCCGGGGCTCCGACGAACAGGATTGGACCGCTTTCCAGTTGGCGGTTGCCAAGGACGACCAGAGCGACCAGCTCTGTCCGGTATGGGGCGACTGCCGGCTGCAGGACCTGGCCTACCGTTACCAGGTGACCGGCGAAGGTCTTCCGGGCACCGTGATTCCCTATCCCATGGAAGATGTGAACCCGATGATTGTGCGGGATTTCTCCCGCTGCATTCTTTGTGGCCGCTGTGTCCAGGCCTGCAACGAGGTCCAGGTCAACAAAGCCATCAGTTTTGGATTCAGGGGTTCGGAAACCAAAATTATCGCCGCCGGGGACAAGCCCCTGAAAGACTCCGATTGCGTCTTCTGCGGCGAATGCGTCCAGGCCTGTCCGGTAGGCGCATTGGTGGAAAAGGATGCCCGCTACGATGTTCGCCCCTGGGAAACCGAACAGGTGCGGACCACCTGTACCTATTGCGGGGTCGGCTGTCAGCTCCATCTGCATGTCCGTGATAACCGCGTGGTAAAAGTAACCGGGGTGGAGGATGTGGCCCCCAACTATGGCAGCCTGTGTGTCAAGGGGCGTTTCGGCTACCATTTCATTGGTTCCGCCGACCGTTTGACCCAGCCCTTGATCAAGAAAAACGGCCAGCTCCAGGAAGTCGGCTGGGATGAGGCGCTGGACTTTGTGGCTGAAAAACTGACGCATATCAAGGAAAACCACGGACCGGAAAGTATGGGGCTGTTGACATCCGCCCGTATCAGCAACGAAGAAAACTATGTGGCCCAGAAATTTGCCCGGGCGGTGCTTAAAACCAACAGTGTGGATCATTGCGCCCGTCTCTGACATAGCTCCACCGTGGCCGGTCTGGCCGCAGCGTTCGGAAGTGGGGCGATGACCAACACGATCGCCTGTGTCGAGGAAGCCGATGTTATCCTGATCACCGGCTCCAATACCACCGAGAACCATCCCGTGATAGCCGCTGGTGTAAAACGGGCCGTGGAATCCGGCCGTGCCCGTCTGATCGTCGTGGACCCGCGGCGCATCAAGATCTCCGAATTTGCGGAGCATTATCTGCGGCCCAACCTGGGCTCCGATGTGGCCTGGATCAACGGCATGATGCACGTCATTATCAAAGAGGATCTCTTCAACAAGACGTTTGTGGATGAGCGCACCGAGGGTTTTGAGCAGCTGAAAGCGGCGGTGGAAAAATATTCGCCGGAATACGTGGAAGACATTTCGGGGATTCCGGCAGCGCAACTCGTTGCGGCGGCCCGACTTTACGCCAAGGCCGATGTCGGCAGCATTCTCTACTGCATGGGGATTACCCAGCACACCTCCGGCACAGACAATGTTAAATCGCTGGCCAACCTGGCCATGCTTTGCGGCAACCTGGGCATGCGGGGCGGTGGTGTGAACCCCCTCCGGGGGCAGAACAATGTGCAGGGCGCCTGCGACATGGGTGGCCTGCCCAATGTTTATACGGCCTATCAACCGGTTACCAGCGAGGAGGTCGGCCAGAAGATGGAAGCGGCCTGGGGGGTCGAAGGACTCTCGCTGGCCATTGGCCTGAAAGCCACCGAGATGGTCCCGGCGGCCCATGACGGCCGCCTAAAAGCCCTTTATGTCATCGGGGAAAACCCGTTGGTTTCCGACCCGGATCTCAATCATGCCGAGGCCAGCCTGGCGCATCTGGATCTCCTGGTCGTGCAGGATCTTTTTTTGACCGAGACCGCCCAAATGGCGGATGTGGTTCTGCCGGGGCGCTGTTTCGCTGAAAAGGAGGGCACGTTTACCAACAGTGAACGCCGGGTGCAACGGGTGCGCAAGGCCGTCCCCCCCCCCGGCGAGGCCTGGGACGACTGGAAAATTATTTCCGAGATCGCCACCCGCATGGGCTATCCCATGGCCTATGATAACGCCGAGGCAATCTTCGAAGAGATTCGACTGGTCACCCCCAGTTATGCCGGAATTACTTATGCGCGGATCGAACCGGAAGGGCTGCATTGGCCCTGTCTTAACGAAGAGCACCCCGGTACACCCGTGCTTCACAGCGCCCAGTTCACCCGTGGCAAGGGTATGTTTCATGCCATCGAATGGCAGCCTCCGGCCGAGACCACGGACACGGAGTATCCGCTTTATCTGACCACCGGTCGGGTGCTCTACCAGTACCACACGGGCACCATGACCATGAAATCCCAGGGGTTGATGGACCGGGCTCCGGAAAGCTTCGTTGAGATTTCCCCCCGGGATGCCGACGCGCATGGGATTGCCGATGGCAGCCGCGTGAATATCTCTTCCCGCCGGGGCACCATCAATGTCCGCGTCAAGGTATCCCCCATGGCCGAGGAAGGAACGGTGTTTATCCCCTTTCATTTTGCCCAGGCCGCCGCCAACAAACTCACCAATGCGGCCCTGGATCCGATTTCTGGTATTCCCGAGTTGAAGGTCTGCGCCGTCAAGCTCAGCGCCGACAATTGACATCCGGCGCGCACCCTAAAAAAAGCCCCGTCCTCAGCAGTGCTGAGCGCGGGGCTTTCGTATTTCATTGCTTCGGGAGTGAGACCTGCCGCGGTCTTACTTATCCTTGTAGCGTGCGGCGTACTCGTCCTGAATGATGACCCGACGGGTCTGGTTCTGCCATTGCATGGCCTGCTTGATTTTTTTGATGTCGTCCAGGCGGTTTTGGGCTTTCAGGCGTTCATAGATATCCTGCCAGGCGCAGGGAATATCGTTGCTGACCTCGCAATTACCATTATTGGTGCCACCGCAGGGACCGTTGAAGAGCCCTTTGGCACAGCGGGTAATGGGGCAGATACCGGCCGTATAACCAAGCACGCATTCTCCGCAGGCACGGCAGCGTTCTTCATAGACCCCGATTTCTCGGTCAATGCCGATCGCGATGGTGTTCACCGCGGGGAAAACAGGTTTGTCCGGGTAACGTTCGGCCAGAAGCTGCACCCCGGCGCCGCAAGCCATGGACATCAAGCCGTCATAGCGGCTCACACGTTTGTCCAAATCGGCCAGAAAGACTTCGTTGCACTGTCTTTCGACCGTAAATCCGTCCACGCGGGTGACACGGTTGTCACTTTTGAGCACCATATTCAGTTTGGCATTCAGAAGATTGATTTCTTTCTGGCCACCGGCCAGACAGACCGACACACAGCCCCCACAACCGATGTTGAGCACGCGGGTATAGTCCTGAATGGCCTGCTTGATTTCTTCCAGGGGTTTTCTTTTTCCTTTAACCACTTGCAACCTCCCGGGTGGCGGAATTACGAAGGTTCACCTAACGCGTCGGCAGATGGCAGGCGCCACACATTTCGGGACCGGAAACCTGACCGGCCTTGCGCGTATCAATATGACACCCCATGCACTGGCGGTGATAGGCTTTCTGCCGACCGAGGTCGGCCTGGTCATTGTGGCAGGCCGAACAGCGGATATCGGGGTTACCTTCCTCGAGAAGATCTTCGTCCAGGATGTTCACCCCGTTTTTATAATCGTGATGACAATCGAGACATTCGTAGAGACCCATATGCAGATCATGGGAAAAGGGCACTGCCGAACGCTGGCCCTCCGCACTTTCCTCGGCATTCAAGAGGATTTCCTCATCCTGGGCAAAGGAGAAGGTCGAAAGGCTCAGACCGGCGGCGGCCATGAAAATAATCACCGTCAATATGGTGGCCTTCTTTTTCCAAATCATTTCCGTTGCGATACCTTTCTGGCCTACGCCACGGGACCTGCCGGGGCCAGGATGCTTGGCATTTAATCCACCGGCTGTTCGAGCTCGTTCCACTGGAAATAGACCTGCTGGGAGCGGCAAATGTCGCGGGCGATGGCGATCATCTCCGGAA
>JASFFM010000022.1:0-20700 GCA_050124295.1 Desulfobacterales bacterium
AGCGGCAAACCGGTGACCACCGGCGATCTCGAAGTGGGCAACGCCATGACGGCCTTCATGCGCAACACCATCAACCCCACCATGATGTGCACCGCCGAGTACAACCCCTGCCTGGTGCACGCCGGACCGTTTGCCAACATCGCCGTGGGCCAGAGCTCGATTATCGCCGACCGCGTGGGCCTGAAGCTCTTCGACTACCACGTCACGGAGTCCGGATTCGGCGCCGACATCGGCTTCGAGAAGTTCTGGAACGTGAAGTGCCGCTTCTCCGGCCTCAAACCCCACGTCTCGGTGCTGACCACCACCATCCGCGCCCTCAAGATGCACGGCGGCGGCCCCACGGTCGTGACCGGCAAGGCCCTGCCGGACGAGTACACCAAGGAGAACCTGGAGTGGGTGGAAAAGGGCTGCGCGAACATGGTGCATCACATCAACACCATCCGCAAGGCCGGCATCAACCCGGTGGTCTGCATCAACCGCTTCTACACCGACACCGACGCCGAGTGCGCCATCATCAAAAAGGCCGCCGAGGCGGCCGGTGCCCGCTGCGCCGAGTCCAAGCACTGGGAAAAGGGCGGCGACGGCGCCCTGGAATTCGCCGATGCCGTGATCGATGCCTGCAACGACGAAAACGATTTCAAATTCCTCTATCCGCTGGAGATGAAACTGCGCGAGCGCGTGGACCTCATCGCCAAAGAGGTCTACGGTGCCGACGGCGTGGATTGGACGCCGGAAGCCGACGCCAAGGCCAAGATGCTGGAAAATGATCCCTACTACGCCGACTTCGCCACCATGATGGTCAAGACCCATGAGAGCCTCAGCGCCGATAGAACCATCAAAGGGGTGCCCAAGGGATGGCGGCTGCCGATCCGTGACGTGCTGATCTACTCCGGCGCCAAGTTCCTCTGCCCCTGCGCCGGCACCATCAGCCTGATGCCGGGTACCGGCTCCAACCCGGCTTTCCGCCGCGTGGACGTCGATCCGGAAACGGGCAAGGTCACCGGACTGTTCTAAACGATGGCAACCCGGCAGCCTCCGCCCGGTGGAGGCTGCCACGTCACATTCAATGGCCCGGTTTTGACCGGGCCATTTTCTTTTGCCCGTCAGCCAATGGTTGGGGATTTGCCCGAACATCTCATGAACACAATGATGGCCATTTGGTTGGATGGGGTTGTCCCCTGTCTTGAGGAAGATTTGCGGCCAATGTGTCTGGCAACCCCTGGTGAACGAAGCATTGCCGAACCCAGCGCATACCCTTTTCACCGGGCGGGCAAGCCCGGGGCATCCCTTTGCGGCGTGGTCAGGCGCTGGCCGTGGCAGGTTTAGCGCGGCGCGCCGGAAGACCTTGCAAAGGGA
Source organism: Desulfobacterales bacterium (assembly GCA_050124295.1). Taxonomy (GTDB): domain Bacteria; phylum Desulfobacterota; class Desulfobacteria; order Desulfobacterales; family UBA5852; genus JABZFP01. Next base: position 1,357 of record JASFFM010000022.1, read on the forward strand.
GGCTTCCAAGGCGTGACCTATCCGGGCTGGATTCCTTCTGCGGATGAAGGTTTAGCACGCCTTGCCAGAAAGGCGGCGAATATTGAAGGCCAAGCCGGAGGCGACGACGATAAGGCTGCCGTTAGACGACCGATGGCGAGAGGTGCCTGCGCTTACAACTGCTTGGTACGATGCCGCGGTGGTCGGTTGGGTTATTGAGAACCAGAATTCTGCATTTTGGCATGGAACAGCTTCGATACGCCAACCATTACCTGGATGGGCCCTTGTGATGAACATGACCTTCAGACCGCCGGTACCATGACCGGCCGCGTCCTTTTGATCAACCCTCGTTACCCGCTATCCGAGACGCCATCCCCGCCGCTCGGGCTGGCCTACCTGGCCGGGGCCCTGGAAGCCGCCGGTGTTACCGTGCGCATCCTCGACCTGGTGGTCATGCCGAAAAACGAAACCACCCTCGCCGACACGCTGGAAGCCTTCCAACCGGAAGTCGTCGGCATCACCGCCGTGACCATGAGTGCCGAAACCGCCTTCGACCTCGTCCGGGAAGTCAAGGCCATAACACCGGATGTGCTAACCGTGATGGGCGGCCCGCACGTGACCTTCTGTACGGAGGAGACCCTGTCCACCGTGCCGGAGCTGGATGTCATCGTTCGCGGGGAAGGTGAACAGACCCTTGTCGACCTGGTTGCCGAGGCCGGCCGGCGGGGGCGCTGGAAGGCCATAGCGGGGCTGGCATTTCGCAATGGCGCAGGCCTGCAGGAAACCCCCTGGCGGGAGCCGCTGAGCGATCTCAGCCGTCTCCCTCAACCCGCCCGCCACGGTCTGCCCCTGGGACGTTATCGCACGCTGGGCATGCCGGTCAGTGTCACCACCAGCCGGGGATGTCCGTTTCAGTGCGTTTTTTGCGTGGGGCGCCGTATGGTGGGGGCACGCGTGCGCTATCGCCCGGCCCTGCAGGTCGTCGATGAAATGGAACAACTGGCGGCGCTTGGTTTCCGCCAGATCAATCTGGCCGACGACCTGTTTACGGCCAACCCGGACCACTGTTACGCCATATGTGAGGAGATCGCGCGCCGGGGGCTGAAAATCCGCTGGTCGTCCTTCGCCCGGGTGGATACCGTCTCGGAAGCCCTTTTGGTGCAAATGCGCGCGGCCGGCTGTCACGCGGTCAGTTTCGGGATGGAATCGGGCAATGCGGCAATTCTGAAACGGGTGCGCAAGAAGATTTCCCTGGCCCAAGCCCGAGAAGCGGTCGCCATCTGCCGTCGGGCCGGAATGGAAGCCTACGCCTCATTTATACTGGGTCTGCCGGGGGAGACGCCGGAAACGCTCCAGGAGACCATGACCTTTGCCCGTCGCCTGGGCGAACAGGGATTGACCTACGGGTTTCATCTGTTGACGCCCTTTCCGGGAACCGCCGTCGGTGACGACCCGGAAGCGTTTGGCCTGCGCGTTTTATCCCGACACTGGCCTGATTACCATGCCAACCGGGCCGTCTGCGCCACGCGAGGTATCGGACGGGAAGAACTCGACGCGGTTGCCGAAGACTGGGAGCGCCGCTTCAAGGATCACCTCGATGATATCGGCCGGCGCATGGCCTGCGGCCAGGCCTCCGAAGATGAACGGCAGCAGATTCGCAACATGGAACGCACCGTGATCCTGCATCAACTGATGCTGCGCGAGGCCCTCGAAAAGCGCGGCCCCGTCCCTGAAGGTGCCTCGCACCGGGCGGATATCCTAGCCCTCAGCCGCCATGTGGCAGATGATCTCCCGGACTGGCCGGAGGACAAAATCCAGGACGCCCTGCGACACGCGCTGGCGCGGAAGGGCCTGCGTTGTGAAAGCGCACCGGATGGCCGGAGCGTCTGGCGCTGGGTGGATCATCTCGCCCCGGCGAGGCAAGACCGCCAAAAGGCCACGGCATGACCTCCCGGCAACTGCCTTTGAAGCTCGATCTTACCCGCCACTGCATCGAAACAGAAATCCGCAGCCGCCACGAGCGCTGCATCCGCGATTACTTCAAGCAGCCCGATCAGCGCCAGGGCCTCGAAACAACCATCGACCTCCTCCTGGAGGCCCTGGAAACCTTCGACTTCGCCGCCCTGCGCGCCGGGCATCCCGCCCTGGGCGGACAAACCGATCACCGCGTGGCGCTGGATCGCGACCCCCAAGGCAAGCTCAGGATTCTGGTCGACGACAATCCTCTCCCGGACCTGCCCCTCCCCTAAAATGGCCGCCGGCGGTCGGGAGACCACCGGCGACAAATTGCTTCCGAAGCGTTGATAAAAGCAAGTGCCCGACCAGAAATGAGGATTTTGGGTTCCGATTCAAATGGCCCCATATGGTGAAGCCTACAGCAGGACGCCGCAGCGGCCAAACCCGCGAAAGTCGCGCACCCGAACATGGCATGACTCGATGGATGCCCACTTGCTGGGATGTACAGGTTTCCTGCCTGAAGGCAAGGTTGCCGCCAATGGGTCCGGAAACCCTTGGTGAGGGGCGCATTGCAGACCGCCGGGCATGCCCTTTTCACCCGGCGGGCAAACCCTCGGCCCCCCGGTCGGCCTTCGCAGGCGCTTGCGGTGGCATGCCGACCGCGGCGCGCCGCCAGGCCCTGTACGGAAGGCCTCCAAGGGGTGCCATATCCAGGCTGTTTGGGAACAAGCAACCTTTTGGTCAGCAAGCGAAGCGATTGCAAAAATTGGATTTTGGGCCCGGATCAAGGCGGGCGGGCGTTTTTCAACCGCGGGATTCCATCGGAGTTGCGAAGATCAACAACACGCCTCCAACGCCGATATGGGACAAAAGACTTTTGGGAAATTGCTTCTAAGCGCTGCTTTGCGCCTCGTCCCGCAGCACCCGCCGCAGCACCTTGCCCACATTGGAGATCGGGATATCGTCGCGGAATTCGATCATCTTGGGCCGTTTATATCCCGCCATGTTCTCCTTGCAGAAGTCTAAAATCTCCTCCTCGGTACAGTTTTCACCGGGCTTGAGCTGGATATAGGCCTTGACCATCTCGCCGCTTTGGTCGTCGGGAAGGCCCACGACGGCAGCCAGCGCCACTTTAGGATGGGTAAACAGGATATCTTCCACTTCCCGGGGATAGACATTGAATCCACCCACAAGGATCATATCCTTTTTGCGGTCCGTGATAACCAGAAAGCCGTTTTGGTCCACATGGCCGATATCGCCGGTCAGAAAATAACGCTGCCCCTCGAATTCCCGAAAGACCGCTTCGGTTTCGGCGGGCTTGTTCCAGTAGCCCTGCATGACCTGGGGACCGCAGATGGCCACCTCACCGTCTTCGCCCGGGGGCACTTCGACATCGCCGGTTTCCGTGTCCAGGATCTTGACGTTGGTGCCGGGCATGGGGAAACCGATCGAACCGATTTTGCGGGCCTCCCGGGAGGTCGGATTGGCCGTGACCACCGGCGCCGTTTCGCTCAGCCCGTAGCCCTCGAAGATAACGGCCCCTGTCTTTTTCTCGAACTGCTTGCAGACTTCCGGCGGAAGCGGGGCCCCGCCGGAGAAACAGCCCCTCAGGGAAGTCAGATCATATTGATCGAGCATGGCGTGGTTGGTGAAAGCCACAAAAATGGTCGGCACCGCCGGCATGAGCGTGGGGCGGTGTTTCTGGACGATTTTAAGAACCTCGGTAAAGGGCGGATCGCCGGCCCGCGGGTCTGGCACGCAGATCAAGCGGCTACCGGAAGCACACGCCGAAAGCATGGCCACCGTCATCCCGAAACTGTGATACCAGGGCAGCACACCGAGATAGCCGTGGTAGCCCCCCCGCCGGATGCCCTCCTGGGGGCCGCCTTCCCCGTCGTCGAACCGGGCCCAGGCGTCCAGTGCCTTGAGGTCATAGACGAAATTGGAATGGGTCAGGGCGGCACCCTTGGGAACCCCCGTGGTCCCGCCGGTGTAGATGATAAGCGCCAGGTCATCGGAAGGATTGATCTCGACGGCCGGGGGTGCCGGCTGGGCGGCGCTGACCACATCGTCGAACATCAGATGGCCGGGCGCATGCCTTGCCGCCTTGGGGAGTTTCCCCAGCAGAGCGCCCAGGAAAGCTTTTAAGGGCGGCAGGTAGGACTTGACATTGCAGATGACCACGGTTTCAACAGCCGTCGCCTGGATCGCTTTCTCGGTCGTCGCATAAAACTGGGCATGGTCCATGCAAAACAGCGCCTTGGCCCCTGCATCGTTGAGCTGGTAGTTGAGTTCGGCGGGGGTATAGAGGGGGTTGCAGGTGACGCAAACCGCGCCGGCCTTCAGGATCCCGAAATAAATGGCCGGGTAGTGCGGCAGGTTGGGGAGAAATATGGCCACCCGGTCCCCCTTGCGGATGCCTTTGGCGTACAGGAAATTGGCCAGGCGGTCGGCCGTATCCTTGACCTGGGCAAAGGTGCGGGGAGCGTCGCTGAAAATCGTATAGGTTTGGTTGGGGTAATCGCGCGCGGCGTCGTCCAGCAAATGAAACAGGGGGATATCGTAATCGGTAATCTCATGGGGAACGCCTTCGGGCCAATTGGGGGTGGGCCAGGGGGCTGATCGCATTTCGTTCGCTCCTGTTGATTGGTCCTCACCCTCGAATGATGTCTTCCGGCCCCTACCGGCCTCCCCAGGATCCTGCCGGCGGCCATGGTCGGAACCCGAACCAACCATTCACCAATGGGCACCCATTGAGGTTGATGCCGGCTCAGCCCGAACATGGCATGAACATATGGATGCCCACTTGCTGGGATGAATGTGTTCCCTGTCTTAACGGAAGGTTGCCGCCAATGGGTCCCACAACCCTTGGCGACCCTCGCATTTCAGCACGCAGCGCATCCCCTTTTCACCCTGCGGGCAAGCCCCCGGCATCCCTGTCGGCCTTGTCGGGCGCTTGCGGTGGCAGGCGTATCGCGGCACACCGGAAGGCCTTGTCAAAGAAGGCCCCAAAGGGGTGAATTATCCAGCTTAGCGCGCAGCGATCCCGACGGCCTGGAATAACCAAGCGCTTGATCGCGTGTGCCCGCCCGATTTCTCTTTTGGCGATAAATGCTAGGAAAGTAGGAATGTCTTCGCAGAAAGTGCTTAAACTGTCAATAAGTGATTTGGAAGCCCGCACCCGCCATGATTCTAAGCGAAAGCCTCTGCCAGGCATTCCTCTTGGCGTATGCTTTTCGTAAGTTCTGTCGGACCTCTAAACCGAACATGGCATGAACATATGGATGCCCGCTTGCTGGGAGGCATGGGTTCCCTGTTTTAACGAACGGTTGCCGCCAAGCTGTTACTGGCCTGTGGGCGAGAATATCGGGGGCGGACGGTCCGCATCCCGCCAGGCGGGGAATTGCTGGCGGTAGGTTTCCTGCGCGGCCGCGTCGAGATCGACGGTGTGGGCGATCTCCGCATCCCGGGCGTGAAAGAGCACCCGGCCCTGGGGATCGAGCGCCACGGAGTCGCCGGCATAGGCATGTCCGTTCCCGTCCTGCCCCACACGGTTGACCCCGATCACATAGGCTTGATTCTCGATGGCCCGGGCTTTGAGCAGCGCCGACCAGTGGGCGGCGCGGGCCGCCGGCCAGTTGGCCACGAAAATGGCCACATCGTATTCGTTGTCCATATTGCGGGTCCAAATCGGAAAGCGCAGATCGTAGCAAATAAAGGGCCGCATGCGCCAGGCGCCCATGGTCACGGTCAGGGGCTCCGATCCGGCCGCATAGACGCGCTGTTCGCCGCTCATGCGAAAGAGGTGGCGCTTATCGTAGGTATAAAGCCGACCCTCCGGTGTGGCCCAGAGCAGCCGGTTGAAAAGATGGCCGCCGTCACGAATGATCAGACTGCCCGTGATGCTGAACTTCAAATCGGCCGCCCTGGCACGCAGCCAGCTGACCGAAGGGCCCGTCATGGATTCCGCCCAGTCGGCGCCGTTCATGGTGAAGCCGGTGGTGAACATTTCCGGCAGGACCGCGAGATCGGTGGCGCCCTCGATGGCCCCGAGGGCCTGATCGAAAGCGGCCCGATTGGCGGTGGGATCCTCCCAGGCCAGGTCGGCCTGAACCAAGGTGACCTTCAGATCTGACATAGCGCTTGGGCCGCCTCCTCCAAGGTCGCATCGTTTTTGGCGAAACAAAACCGGAGGACGCGATGATCATCTTGCCGGTGGTAAAACACCGATGGTGGTATCGCCGCCACCCCGTGGTCAATCGTCATGCGGCGGGCAAAGGCTGTGTCGGGCGCATCGGTAATGGCCTCGTAGGCCACCATTTGGAAATAGGTCCCTTCACAGGCCAGCGGACGAAAACGTGACGGTGCAATCAAGGCGCGGAAAAGATCTCTTTTCTGCTCATAAAAACCGGCCAGTGTTAGGTGATCCGCGTGACTACCCAAATAATCGGCCAGTGCCATCTGGATCGGCGTGTTGGAGGCAAAGGTCAAATATTGGTGCACCTTGCGAAATTCGGCGCTCATGGCAGCCGGTGCCAGGCAGTATCCAATTTTCCAGCCGGTGGCATGGTAGGTTTTCCCGAAGGAGCTGACCACGAAACTGCGTTGGCGCAGGAAGGGGTCGCGCGCCATACTCTCGTGACGGCGGCCGTCGAAGAGAATGTGCTCATAGACTTCATCGCTGAGAATAAGCAGGTCGGCATCGGCAACCAGCGCTTTCAATTGGGCGATGTCTTCCGGGGCCAGAACGCTGCCCGTGGGGTTGTGCGGCGAGTTGATAATGATCAGGCGCGTGCGCGCCGAGAGGGCCTCGCCAACCGCATGCCAATCCACGCGGTAGTCTGGAAACGTCATCGGTACAAACACCGCCCGGCCGCCGTTCAACCTGACCGCCGGCGCGTAGGCATCGTAGGCCGGCTCGATAATGATCACCTCGTCACCGTGCTGTACCACGGCCGTGATGGCCGCATACAAGGCCTCCGTGGCCCCCGAAGTGACGGTGACCTCGCTTACCGGATCATAATCGGCATCATAAAGGGCGGCCGTCTGGGTGGCAATCGCTTCCCGCAGGGCGGGCACGCCCGTCATCGGTGCGTACTGGTTGCAGCCTTTGCGCATGTAATGGATCACACGATCGATCAAGGCCGGGCTGACATCGAAATCGGGAAACCCCTGGGAAAGGTTGATGGCACCATGCTCGGCAGCCAGCTGGGACATCACGGTAAAAATGGTTACGCCCACATCTGGGAGTTTGCTGGGCAAGGTCATGGTCGGTCTTCCGATCGCTTGGGTCGTCGGGCATCGCCGCTAAGGTTTTGCTTCCCTGTGGCCGGCCGCAGCCTGACGGACAGCTTGGTAGATGTCCATCGTTGTGACCCCATTCTTAGCGCCGATTTCCTTGAGGGTCAATTCCGGACTGATCTGCAGGCCGCTGCCCTGCAAGGTCCGGCTCACGACAGCCACGGGGAGGGAATAGTCCCGGCAAAGGGCGGCCAGCGTCTTTTTCCCGGTCCCCGGGGGAGGATCGGCCGGCAGGGTCGGCGCCGACGCCCCCGTCGGCCGCATGAGGCGGTAGATATCCTGGGGCGAGCGCCCGTTTTGGCGTGCAATGGTCTGCAGGGTCGCCTGCGTGTTGTCAAAGCGGATGCCGGCTTCCTTCAGCGCGGCCACCGCCGCCGGTAGCGGGAGACCGGTCCGGCGGGCAAAATCTTCCAGCCGGGACAGTTCGGCATGCCCGTAAGGCGGCTCGCCGTATTTGGCCGCCGCGGCGTCCTTGAGATGGGTGTTGAAAACCAGCGGCCAGTTGAAGGGCGGCACGGCCGCAAGGGTGCCGACCAGGAGGATCGCCGTCAGGCCCAGGGCCGCATTGAACTCCGGGGTCCAGATTTTCAGGCGCCGGGTCTTGTCCTTGAGATAGGCCAGGACGGTCTTCCAGTTGTAATAGATATGCAGACCGATGGACAGCAGAAAGAGCAGTCCCATGTTGATGTGAATATCGCCCCATTGGGTCTTGTCGAGCCCCAACAGGGACCAGTCGGCCCAGTAGGCCACGCGACCCTGGGGCACGATATAGAGAATGATGCTCGTAACGAGCATGAGCACAAACGACAGCAGGGCCGTCAGAGAAGTGATCTTACGCAGCTTCATGATGCCTGTTCCTTGAAAGATGATGCCAAAATGCAAACCGCGGCCGGCGGGCGGCTTGACCCAACCGGCGGGAACCCCGCACAGGGTGTTCATTGTTCATCGAGCGAGAATCGCCAGGCGCAATACCAATCGTCCGGATGCGGATCCGGCGGGCACCCGATACATTCCGTTTTGATCCGCGCGTCGAATGCGCGGGCAAAATAGGTATACTCCACAAGTCCCGCTGACTTGCAGGGATAGTCTGCCAATCCCTTGCGTTGGCGGGCCGCTTGGACCCGACAGTTGTCCATGCGGAAGACAAACGCCCGGGCGCCCTCGTCTTCGAACGACTGGCGGTTGATCCGTCCGTAGACTCTCAGGTTGAGGGCTTGTTTGAGACCGTCAAGACCCGCTGCCCGGTCGGCGCCCAGAAACCGGCGGATCGACCAGGCCTCGAAGGGCGAAAACTGCGCCCAGCAAGAGTCGTTGCAGCGCTTGGCATCGTTCATCCCGTGACTGAATTCCACGGCCTGGAACCAGACCCCGTCGTTGGCCAGCCAGTTGAAAGCCACATTGTCGAGCAGTCTTTCCATGGTCTCGGCAGGCAAATCCAGCAGCGGCTGGGGCAGACCGTCTTCCACCGCAAACCCCAGGGTCTGCCCAAGACGCTGGAGCTGAATGCCAATACTGCGCCGGGAGGCTTCGGCCAGGACATCGTAGGCCTCCCCGGCCGGCAGCTGGTGGCGAACTTCTCCGTACCACATGGCATAGTGCATGATCGTGCGGTGGATAAAGTCCACGACGAGACGCGCTTTGTCATGATGAGACAAATCCTCGATGGCGGTTACAGATTTTGTGGTCATAGAATTATCCTCCCGGGGTGTTCAAGCCTGCGATGGGTGGCGGACGGCGCTTGGTGATGATGCCAGTTGGCATACAGGTTAGCGGAGGCCTCCGCGTTGGGCCGCAACCGGTGGGGCCCATTCGAAGGGCGACTGAATGAAATGGGACCCTGGGCAGAACGGATTGCCATTTGGTTTTGAATTTCCCATGGTCACGCGGCCGAGCATCGGTGATGCGGGCGGAATGAAACGCGCGGGCGGTTTGAGCCCGCCGCAGCGACAGCGGAGGCGGCTAGCTTTAAGCGCGCCGCGTGCCTGTCGACGACGCCCGGGGAAACCGCCTGACAGAGCGTCTTCGTCTGGTTCGTTCCACGGGAAAACAAGTGAACACGGTCAAACAACATCTTGGGGATCGTTTTGGCCCTGCAATCACTTCACCGTGGGAGCCTGCGGCACCCCAAACACACGCGCTTCAGTCCGCCTGCAGCTCCGGCAGATCGGTGTAGAAGTCCAGTGCCTCCGGGTTGCGCAGGGCATCCTTGTTGGTCACCGGTTCGCCGTGAATCACCTTGCGCACGGCCAACTCCACCTTTTTCATGTTGAGCGTGTAAGGCACGTCGGGTACGGCCATGATCTTGGCCGGTACATGCCGGGGCGAGGCATTGGCCCGGATGGTCTTGCGAATCCGCTGCTGCAGCTCATCCGTCAGCGTCTGGCCCGGGGCCAGCTGCACGAAAAGAATCACGCGCACATCATTCTTCCAGTGCTGACCCACCACCACACAGTCGGCGATTTCCCCGATCTGGTCCATCTGGCGGTAAATTTCGGCCGTTCCGATGCGCACGCCACCGGGATTGAGGGTGGCGTCCGAGCGCCCGTAGATGATCACGCCGCCCCGCTCGGTAATGGTAATATAGTCCCCATGACGCCACACCCCGGGATAAACATCGAAATAGGCCTGGTGGTATTTCTGCATGTCGGGGTCGTTCCAGAAATAAATCGGCATGGAGGGAAAGGGTGCCGTGCAGACGAGCTCGCCCTGTCGCCCGGTCACGGACTGGCCGTTTTCGTCGAAGGCTTCCACTTTCATGCCCAGGCCACGGCATTGCAGCTCGCCGGCGTAGACGGGCCCCATGGGGTTGCCCAGGGCGAAACAGCCGTTGAGATCGGTGCCCCCGGAAATGGAGGCCAGTTGCAGATCTTTTTTAACGTGTGCATAGACAAATTCAAAACCCTCGATGGACAACGGGGAACCGGTGGATAGAACCGCCCGCAGACGGCTCAGATCGTAGACCTCCCCCGGCTTGAGGCCGGATGCCTGCAAAGCGGCGATATAGCCGGCACTGGTGCCGAAGACCGTCAGCCCCTCTTCCGCGGCCAGCTCCCAGAGGGCCCCCGGATGGGGGTGGAAGGGATTGCCGTCAAAGAGCACCAGGGTGGCCCCGGTGGCCAGCGCGCAGGTCAGCCAGTTCCACATCATCCAGCCGCAGGTGGTGAAGTAAAAAATCGTGTCCTGGCGCGTGAGATTGGTGTGCAGCACCAGCTCCTTCATCTGGTGCAGCAGGATGCCCCCTGCGCTCTGGACCATGCACTTCGGCAGCCCGGTCGTGCCCGAGGAGTACATGATGTAAAGCGGGTGGTCGAAGGGCAGCTGCGCAAAGACCAGCTCGCGGCCCTCGCTTCCGGCAATGAAATCGTCCCACAGAACGGCATGCGGAACCGCGCCGATATCGGGCCGCTTTTCGGTGTAGGGCACCACCACCACCTGCTCGATGGAGGGCAGCTGCGCCAGGATATCGGCAATCCGGCCCAGGCTGTCGATAGCCTTGCCTTTGAAGGCATAACCATTGGCCGTAAAAATGACCTTGGGCTTGATCTGCCCGAAACGATCCAGCACCCCCTTGATGCCGAAATCCGGCGAGCAGGAGGACCAGGTGGCCCCCAGGGAAGTGGCCGCCAGCATGGCGATGATGGTCTGCGGCATGTTGGGCATGAATCCCACCACCCGATCGCCGACGGTGACCCCGCAATTTTGCAGCGCCGCGGCAACCCGCGCGACAGCGCTATAGAGCTCGGCGTAAGTCAGACGTGCCACCGGGCGGGATTCGCCTTTGAAAAGGATCGCCGTGCGCGCATCCCGATAACGCAGGAGATTTTCGGCAAAATTCAGCCGGGCCCCCTCGAACCAGCGGGCGCCGGGCATCTTGGACACATCGTCCACCACGCGCTGGTAACCACGCGAGGAAAGGATGTCCATGAAATCCCAGATGGAGGCCCAGAAATCGGGTATCGCCCCCACCGACCACTGGTAGAGATCCTCGTAGCTTGCAAAGCTTTTCTCGTAGCGCGCGTTGACGTGCTGCATGTAGCGATACATGTTGCTCTGCTTGATCTGATCCTCCGTGGGTTGCCAGAGCAGGGTGCTCATGTGCCTCTCCCTTCCTGCCGGCGCAGCCGCAGCGCACCGGGTTTTTGGTCGCTCACTGGATGCTTCCCCACGAGGCCTAAAAACCATGCCCGCGTTGAAGGTAAAATACGCATTGGGGGTTTGATTAGGGCCCGTCTCGGTCAAGGGGTTGCAGAGCGGCGACCAAGGGTGGATCGCTTCCGCTCCCCCGTGGATAACCTCGAAGGGTCCCAAAGCGCTTTCCGGACGGACGGCTATTGTCCGTAGAGTACCGCCAGAATCGTGGCCTGACCGCTTTTAGCGGCAATCAGGTGCTTGGTCGTGGAGAGATAATAGACACTGTCGCCCGGCTCGAGCTCGAAATGGTCCTCTCCGATCTGCATGACCACGGTACCCTCCAGAACATAGACGAACTCTTCGCCGTCGTGCACCGACAGTTCACCCCCGGGATTTTCTTCCAGCTGCACCAGAAGCGCTTCCATGTGGCGGCCTTTGACTTCGGGCGCCAGGCTTTTGTAGGTGTAAAGCTTTTGGGTACCCGAGCGTCCCGTGGATCGGGCAACGATTTTCTGCTCATGTCGGCGGGTGATGGCGTAGAGCCGGTCACCCACGCCGGAAACCAGGCGGCCGAAAGCGCTGTCCAGAGCTTTGGAGAGTTTGATGGCCGTGCCCAGCTGGGGGTAGACCTCCTGCTTTTCGATCCGCTCCAGAAAGGCTTCCTCAAAACCGGTCAATTTGGAAAGATCGCCCCGTGTGAGGCCCCTGGACTCCCGCAGGCGCCGCACGCGATTGCCGATTTCCTCGATCCCGTCCACGGCGGGGGCATCGATCTTGCCGGTCAAATCCTCGAAATAATCCACATTGATGTGCGGTTTATCGTCTTTGGTCTGCATGGATCGCTCCTCGGTATTGGTCGACCACCTGGATTGCCTTCGCCCTCAGCCCTTGGCGCGCAGGTGCTCCGGAAGCACCGCCGTGGCCGCCCAATCCGCAGGCAGTTTCTGACCCGGGGTCTCTTCCAGGCGCGCCTTGACCTTCTTCAGGCCGGGCCGGGCAAATTTGGGGTGGCCCTCCTTCAACGTCCGGCCGTTGATGGCCGCTTCACTGCGCAGCCGGTGGCCCACGGTGCGTTCAAGCTGGCGGCCGAGCCAGAGCACCCGGTCCACGTCGTAGCCGTGTTCGATGCCCATTTCGTCGATCTGCACCAGCGTATCCTCAAAACACACCAGGCCCACGTAGCGCGGGTCCTCGTAGTAATATTCCCCCGTGCCCGGCACCGGGCAATCGTCCAGGAAGTTGGCCGGCTGGCCGCCCATCCCCCCCAGCACCGCCTCGAAGTGGGTAATACCGGCCTGCAGGGCGGCCAGGACCGAGGCCGAGGCCACCCGTTTGGTCTCATGGAAATGGGCGATGTGCACACGGGTGTCCGGAATTTCATCCAGGATCATGGAAAAATAGCGATAGACATCCGGGGCCGACGCACTGCCGTCATGATCGGCATGTTCGATGTCCGAGGCCCCGATCTCCAGAAAGCGTTTGGTAAACTCCACGGCATCTTTCATGTCCGTAGCCCCCGCAATCGGGCTGCCCCAGATCGTGCTGACCGTGCCGCACATCTTCATGCCGGCATCACGGCACTTGCGGATGGCCCGTTCGCACTCCTTCCAGTAATCCGGCAGAGACGTGCCGGAATTGGCGAAATGGTGTTCTTCTTCGGTGGACACCATCATCAGGCAGCGATCCGGGCCGAGCCCCCGCTGCCGGAGTTCGATGGCCCGGTCCACCGATTTTTCCCGAATCGTCACCGCGGTGATGCAGATATCATCATAATCGATGCCCCGTTTGGCGCACTTGTTGCGAAAACGGTCACTGCGCAGATAGCCCAGCACGTCCTCGGCATCGCTAAACTGCGGCATCAGATAGGGATTGCCCAGGTTGGTGACTTCGATGTTGCGGCAGCCGGCGAAAATCATTTCTTCGGCATAGAATTGCTTGGCCCGGGTGGAGATAAATTTTTCCAGGTGCTGAAAGCCGTCCCGGACGGTGATATCGCCGAGGGTCACCTTTTGGGGCATGCGGGGGAAAATCTTCCAGTAATCATATTCCGTCATGGGATCATCCTCCTTTAATTTTTCGACACGGCAGGTCTGGGGATTTGCTGCCGTTCGGCATTAAAATCGAAAGTTGCCAAAAGCCGGATCGCCGATCTCGCGCAGCAAGCTGACCTCCAACGCCATGGCCAGCCAGTCGCGAATTTCGCCCAACTTCAGCACCCGGTCACTGAGCAGGCGCGCCCCGCAGTAAAAGGGATGGGCCTCGCCGTCGTATTTGGCAATCATTTTTTCGCGAAAAGCCTGCTTCTCCGCTTCGCTCATGGGATTGCCCCGGTTGGCGCGCTTGCGCTCTTCGATGGAAAGCAGCACCCCGGCGGCGCTGCGTCCGCTCATGACCGACGTTCTGGCACGCATGGTATGAAAAAGAAAATGCGGTCGATAGGCCCGGCCGCACATGCCGTAGTTGGCCGCCCCGTTGTCCGGACCGATGACCAGCTGGATCCGCGGCACCTGGGCGCAGGAAACCGCCCGTACCATGTCGGCGCCGTATTTGCCGATGCCCATGTGCTCCGACTCGGAGCCCACCATGTAGCCCGGCGCACTCTGGACAAAGAGCAGGGGGATCTTCTCCTGGCAGCAGCGCACGATCCACTCGGTGGCCTTGCGGGCGGCCTCGACAAAAATGATGCCCACGCCGTTGGAGGCGATCACCCCCACCGGAAGGCCCTGCAAACGCATCTTGCCGGCCACGATGTTATCCCCGCGGCCGGGGGCGTAGTCGCGTTTGTACTCCGAGAACATGCTGTCGTCCGCCAGGCACTGGAGCACCGCGCGCACGTCGATGCCCTGGTGCACCGCCGCCGGCAGCAGATCGTAGATATGCTCGGCCGGCACGATCGGCGGCCGTTCTTCAAAACGTTGGATTCTGACCGTCTGTGGCTTTTCCAGGCAGAGGATCTCCCGCACCCGGGCGATGGCCTCTTCCTGGGAGGTGCAGAAGTGATCCGCCCCGCCGGAAATCTGGGTATGCACCCGCGCCCCGCCCAGATCTTCGGCCGATATCTCTTCACCGGTGGCCATTTTCACCAGGGGCGGGCCGCCCAGAAACGAGTAAGCCTTCTGGTCGATCATGACCGATTGGCAGGCCATAAAAACGATGTAGGCGCCGCCGGCGGTATTGCCCCCGGTGCTCAGGGTGATCTGTTTGAGCCCCGCGGCCGACATGCGGGCCATGTTGAAGAACATGGAACCGAAATGTTGATCGTCCGGAAAAACATCGGCCTGCATGGGCAGAAAGGCCCCCCCGCTGTCGGCAATGTAAACGCAGTTCAGGCCGCAGCGCTCGGCGATGGCCTGGGCTCGCATATGCTTTTTGAGGGTGATCGGAAAATAGGTCCCGGCCTTGACCCGGCTGTCGTTGGCAAAGATCATGGTCCAGTTGTTATAGATTTTGCCGATTCCGGTAACCACACCACCACAGGGCACATCTTCAACCCCCGGGTAACCCATGCCGAAACCGGCGATGCGGCTGAGCTCGTAGAATTCGGTGCCCGGATCGATCAAATCCTTGATCAGGTCCCGCACCGGGCGCTTGCCCTGTTGGGACAATCGATCGATGGCCTTCTGCCCGCCGGGATAGGTGGCGGCATGGACCTGTTGATCCAGCTTCTGTTCTTCATTCAACCAAAACGTGCGCTGATCGACGGGTTGGGTCGTCGCCGTGGCGGTCATGATTCCTATTCTCCCTTGTAGACGGGTTTGCGTTTTTCACGGAACGCGGCCAGTCCCTCCAGCCGGTCCTTGGTGGGAATCGTCACCCAGTAGGCATTGGATTCGATGGCCAACCCGTTGTGCAGATCGGTCTCCAAGCCGTGATTGATGGCATATTTGGCCTGCTCGATGGCAATGGGGCCGGTTTGGCCGATCTCGGCGGCCATCTCACGGCAGGCCTCCAGCAGCTTTGCGGCTGGGTAGATATGGTTGACCAGTCCGATGCCCAGGGCCTCTTCGGCGGCCACCCGGCGCCCGGTGAAAATCAATTCCTTGGCTTTGCCGCGTCCGATCAGGCGCGGCAGGCGCTGGGTACCGCCGGCGCCCGGGATGATGGCCAGGCGGGTTTCCGTCAGTCCCAGGGAGGCTGTCGTCGAAGCCAGGCGGATATCGCAGGCCAGCGCCAGCTCGGTGCCGCCGCCCAGGGCCACCCCGTTGACCGCCGCGATGACCGGTTTGTTGAGATTTTCGATACTGCTGAAAAGGTCGCGAATGGTGAAAATGAATTCCTTGACCTGCAGGGGTGACAGGCTGGCCCGCTCCTTGAGGTCCGCCCCGGCGCAAAAGGCGCGCTCTCCGGCACCGGTGATAATGACGACCCGGATGGCGGGCCGGAAACGAATGGCTTCGATCTGGGTCTTCAGCGCCCGCAGCAGATCGAAATTGAAAGCATTCATCACCTGGGGACGGTTCAAGGTCAGCAGCAGCACACCGTCTTTCTCCTCCATGAGCAAAACCGGGTCCGTCATGTCTCCTCCCTCTTTGCGCTTCCGCCTTCGGCCCGGTGGCTTTGCCGGATCCCCTCGGGCCGCGGTGGTTTGGAAAATCACCCTCAGCAGCCGATGTAGCGTGAAATCACCAGGCGCTGCACTTCGGAGGTTCCTTCACCGATGTCCAGAAGTTTCTGGTCACGGTAAAAGCGCTCCACGTGGTATTCTTTCATCAGGCCGTAGCCACCGTGAATCTGCACGGCATGATTGGCCACGCGCCCCATCAATTCCGAGCAGTAGAGCTTGGCCATGGCCGCTTCCTTGGCAAAGGGGCGTTTCTGATCCCGCAGCCAGCAGGCCTTGTAGAGCAGATTGCGACCGCACTCGATTTCCAGGGCACAATCCGCCAGCTTGAAGGCCACCGCCTGGAATTTTGAAATCGGCTGCCCAAACTGCTCGCGCTGGCAGGCGTAGCGCTGGGCCGCATCGTAAGCGCCCTGGGCCCCGCCCAGGCCCATGGCCGCGATGGAAAGGCGCCCGCCGTCCAGGGTCTGGAGCATCTGGTGGAATCCGTCCCCGACCTTGCCCAGAACATTGTCGGCTGGAACACGCACATCGTCGAAGTACAACTCCGCCGTGTTGGAGGAGCGCCACATCATCTTGCGGTGCATCTCGACGGCCTTGAATCCCGGCGTGCCGTTTTCCACCAGAAAACAGGTGTACTCCTGCCGACCATTGGCGCGCGTGCCGGTGACGGCTTGTACGGTGACCCCCATGGTCATCTCGCAGGCCGCATTGGTAATGAAAATCTTGGAGCCGTTGAGCACCCAGGTGCTTCCGTCCCGGACGGCCGTGGTCTTGCTGCCCCCCGCATCGCTGCCGGCCGTGGGCTCGGTCAGGCCGAAACCCCACAGCCCTTCTCCACGACACAGGGGCGGCAGAAATTGGCGCTTCTGCGCCTCGGTCCCGAAATAGTAGATCGGCCCGATGCCCAAGGAATTGCCGGCCGCGATGGTGGCCGCCTGGGAGCCATCCACGCGGGCGATTTCCTCCACGGCGATGATATAGGCCAGGTAGTCCATTTGCTGCCCGTCATAGTCCTCGGAGACGAACATGCCAAACAATCCGATCTCACCCATTTTACGGGTCAGTTCAGGTGAAAAGACCTCCTTTTCGTCGAGATCGAGGGCCACCGGCGCAATTTCCTTTTCCGCAAAAAGGCGCACCTCTTTGCGGATCATTTCCTGCTCGCGGGTTAGATCGAAGTTCACCGCGTCCTCCTTTGTCGTTCACGGGGGTTGATCCATCCGAAAACGTCTTGGCGCCCAAACAAGATGCAAACCGCTGTCTGGCGGCCTTCCGGACCCCACGCCCATCGCGCGCGGCTTTGATGCGGGCGCGCGCTAAGCCACGGGCGCGATCGGTGCTAAATGGCCCGTTTTGAGTCCTCGCAATACAAATCGCTCATAGATTTCGGCAATCGTGTCCACCGGATGACGCCCTTTGGGTTTGAACCAGATGGCCCCGGCATTGCACAAGGTCAGGATCGCGTAGGAGAGGATCTTCACGTCGATCGCCGTGAACACGCCGGAATCACAGCCCTGCTGGATGATATGTTGGAAAATCTGTTCGTATTCGTCGCGCTTTTCGACCACCTCGCGATAGTGCTCCGGGGTCAGACCGCGCAATTCGCTGTTGGCGATAAAGGTTTCCTTCTGCCGATTGAGATGAAAGCGCACATGGCTGCGCACGGCCGCCCGCATGCGTGCCTCGACACCCTCCAGACCCTCCAAATTGCCACGCAGGTAGCCGGTCAATTCTTCCAGGGTGATCGTGTGGATGTGAAACAGGATATTTTCCTTGCTGGGATAATGATAATAGATGCTGGCTTTCTGGATACCGCAGCGGGAGGCTATTTCGCTGATGCTGGTGGCAAAATAGCCTTTGCGGTGGAAAAGCTCGATGGCAACACGCGTGATCGTGTCTTTCATATGGGGCATCGGGGGGCCTCAACAAATAGAGTATATGCCCAAAATCTACCTACCGGACGGTAGGCTTGTTTCTTCTTTCCATGATCGCCCGCTGTTGTCAAGCTGAAAGTTACCCCCCAAGGGCGTGCCCGGGGAGGTTCCGGCGACACCCGTGCAGGCGTTCTTGAAACCCCATTTATCCCCCCCGGGGCGCTCATTGGGCGTGCGGCGCCCGGGCGGGATGCGCACGGCATTGCCCTTGGCGCTTTCCCTGCCGTGGGATGCCCGTAGGGCGTGCACCGCAATGGATCGGCATGTGACCGCCATGCGTCAGGCGGTCGGGTCGAAAATGCGCCCCATGGCAAACAGCTTCGCCGACAGGCAGGCCCGCTGGGATAGGCTGCCGCTGGAAGGGATACGCGTTGCGCCGCCGGCGGACGGATCAGGAGAGCGCCGACGTGGGGTGTCGGCGGAAGGGATCGCCGACCGCCCGAACCCCAGCTTGATGCGATCACCGGGCACGGCGGCACGATTCCCGTCCATGAAGGCCCAAAACGGCTTTGATCGGCTTTTCGGGTGACCAACAAAAAAGATTGACAGCATCATCCCCAGGGGCTAAATACTGACTGAGCGCTCGCTCAGTTTGTTTCGCATGCTTCAGGAATGGCTTCGGCCCAACGAAAGGCGTCAACCAAGATGGGCATCGCTCCGCGGCAGGCCTCGCAAAACATCCCCACCCAGGTCAAAAATCAGGACCTGGTCCAGCGCCGCCGGCGGCAGATCGTCGATGCCGCGGTGGAGCTTTTCATCCAGAACGGCTTTCATAAGACCACCACCCGCCAGATCGCCAAGGCCGCCGGCCTCTCCATCGGCTCCCTCTACGAATACGTCGCTTCCAAGGAAGACGTCCTCTACCTGGTCTGCGACGCCATTCATGCCGAAATGGAGCGCGGTATGGCCGATGCCATGCAGCGCGTCGCCCGGCAGGGCAATCCCCTGGCCGAGGTCGTCCGGGAATACCTGCAGGTCTGCAATCGCATGAACGACCACATCCTGTTGATCTATCAGGAGACCCAGTCCCTGCCCCACAAATGGCGCCGGGTGGTGCTGGAAAACGAAGTGCGCATCACCGGTGTGTTCACCCGCGCCCTCGCGCAATTGATGGCTTCGGGGGATATCCCCTTTCTTTCCCAGGCCGCCATGGATCTGATCGCCCACAACATCGCCGTCATGGGGCACATGTGGACCTTTCGCCGCTGGTTTCTGTCACGCCACTACACCATCGAAGACTATGTCCGGCATCAGACCGCCTTTATTTGGAACATGTGTCACACGGAGGAGCCCGCCGCGGAGCGGTCACCGGCCGCGGCGAGCCATACATAACCCAGAACCATTTACCACCACGGGAAAGCAAGACATGGAATTCGAGCTTGATCGAACACAGAAGGAGATTCAGAAAGCGGTCCGGGATTTCACCAAGGGCGAATTTGACAAGGATTTGGCCCTGGAGCTGGAGGAGGCCCACGCTTT